>DAOTZV010000148.1:0-2240 GCA_034434235.1 Anaerolineae bacterium | reverse complement strand
TCGAGGCCGCGCACGTGGCGCTCATGCGCGAGGATTGGACGCTGGTGCCCGAGGTCTTCGGCATCGCGCGGCGGACGATGCGGGTCGTCAAGATGAACCTGGCCTTCACCACGCTGTACAACGCGCTCGGGTTGGCGTTGGCCGCCCTGGGCATCCTGCCCCCGATCCTGGCGGCCGCCGCGCAATCGTTGCCCGATCTGGGCATCCTGGGCAATTCGGCGCGCTTGTTGCGGTCGAACCCGGCGCCCGGCTCAGCGCAGCGCGGCCGCCAGGTCCGGTAGCGCCTCCATCGGCAGGACCGTGATCCGGGCATCGAGGGCGTATTCTTGCCTCCCCGGGTAGATGATCCAGAGGTGCTCCAACCCGAGATCGTGCAGAGCCACGTGCATCGAACGACTGGTGCCGGGCGCGTCGGCGTATTTGATCTCGAAACCATACCGTTTGCCCCGCAGATGCACCAGCAGATCGAGTTCGGCGCCGCTGTGGGTGGCCCAGAAGTACGCGTCGCGCGTGCCCAGCAAGCCGATGATCTGCTCGATGGCGAATCCTTCCCACGAAGCGCCCAGCTTGGGATGGGACTGCACCTCGGCCAACGTCCCCAGCCCCAACAAACCGTGCAGGATGCCGGTGTCGCGGATGTACACCTTGGGCGCTTTGACCTGACGCTTGCCGATGTTTTCGAACCACGGCGGCAGCAGCCGCACCATGTACGCACCGGCGAGGATGTCCAGATAACGACGCGCGGTAACTTCGGAGGTCCCCAGCGATCGGGCGAACTCCGCGGCGTTCCATAGCTGTCCGTGATAATGGGCGATCATGGTCCAGAAGCGCCGCAGGGCCTCGGCAGGAATGGTGATGCCCAGTTGGGGGATGTCCCGCTCCAAAAAGGTGCGTATGAACGCCTCGCGCCACGCCAGACTGCTCTGGTCGTCGTCGGCCAGGAACGATCGGGGGAAGCCGCCGCGCAGCCACAGGCGGTCGCGTTGCCCAGGACCCACCTCAGCCAGGTCGAAGCCGGAGAGATCAACGAACCCGATGCGGCCGGCCAGCGATTCCGAGACGCCGCGCACGAGATGGGGCGATGCCGAACCTAACAGCAGAAAGCGAACGGAATGGTGCGGACGATCCACCAGCACCCGCAGCAGCTCGAACAAGGGCGGCTGTCGCTGTACTTCGTCTATGATGACCAGGCCGGAGAGCGTCTCGAGCACGGTCAGGGGCGCCGAGAGCCGACGCACATCCACCGGATTTTCCAGATCGAAGTACGCGGCCGGTTGCTGCTCGGCGATCATCCTTGCCACGGTGGTCTTGCCGCATTGCCGCGGCCCCAACAGGGCAACGATGGGGTGGATCGCCAGCAGATGGTTGATTTGGGCGATAACGGCGGGCCTTGCAACAAGCATGGCCCAATTATAATCCTTGAAAATCCAAAGGTCAAGTTTGGATTTTCAAGGTTGCGAGACGTCAAGCCGTGGCCGCGGCGTTCGGCGTCGCGGCCCGGCCGGACCGCAGCAGCCAGCCGATGCCGACCAGATAGCCGACGTAGGCCAGCGCCTCGGTGAGCGCGGGATTGCCGTTGTAGCCGAAAAGGCTCTTCAACAGTTCGCCCGGCAACGACTTGTCGCTCAAGATCGGATTGATGTTCCAGAGCGGATCCACGACCGCCGGCAACAGGCCGGCCTCGATCAGCTCGTGCGCGGCCAACCCGACCATGCCGGCCGCGAACAACAACAACAGCACGTTGGTGACCCGGAAGAAGACGCCCAGATTCAGGCGCAGCGCCCCCTGGTAGATCAGAACGCCCGTCAACGCGGCCGCGGCGATGCCGAGCGTGGCTCCTGGCGCAGTCGCCGTAATCGAACCGGACAGGGTGGTGGCCACCAGCAGCAGCGCCAGCTCGATGCCCTCGCGCGCAACGGCCAGGAAAGCCACGCCGAACAACCCCCAGCCGCCGGTCGCGCTCACGGCCGTGCGCACGTTCGCAGCCAACGCCGTGCGCCAGGCCGCGCCCTGGCGCTGCATCCAGAAGATCATGCCGGTGAGGAAACCGGCCGCCAGAATGAGCATCGCGGCTTCGAAGATCTGTTCGGCGCGGCCCTCCAGTTCGATCCCGGCAACCACCAGCCCGCCGGCCGCCGCGGCGCTCACCGCCACCGCCGTCGCAACCCCGTACCAGATGAAACGACTCCATTCCCCGCGGCCCAGGCGCTGCAACGCCCCCAACAGGATGCCGATGATCA
>DAOTZV010000147.1:0-1808 GCA_034434235.1 Anaerolineae bacterium | reverse complement strand
GACACGGGCGGCGGGCCTGCCGCCGGAACAGGTGACCTGTGAGGTGCTGCGAAACACCTTTGGCTACAATCTGGTGCGGGCCGGAGTGCCGCTGGAGCTGGTGGAGCAGTTCATGGGGCGAATCAGCCTGCACGCATTGCGCAGCTACGCGACGCTGCAGTCGGTCGATCTCCAGCAGGTCGTGGAGAGCATCGTGATCGGCGCCGGTTGCGAAAAGAAAACGGTTGGCGCCGGCGAGGAGGTAAGGTTATGACGCAGGTCGAGATCGGAGGGCCGGCAGGGCCTTATTACCTGGGTTCCCGGGCGATGCTGGAGGCGGTGCGCGCCGGGCGGATCACGCCATCGGCGGCGCTGCTGCTGGACATCATCTGTGCGCAGGCCGGGCCGGAGGGCTACTGCGCGCTGAGCGATCGCGAGTTGGGGGAGTGGCTGGGGGGCATGAGCCGGCGCCAGGTCATCAAGCTGCGGGCGATGCTGGTGGCGGCCGGGCTGCTGGAGGAACGCCGGGACGAGCAGGATGGTCGGCGACGCCGGCTGATGCCGCGGTTTGACGGGGAAGTGGGCGCGGGCGGCGGTGGACCTGCCGTCCCCGCCTTGCCGGCTTCGGGCGCCCCATCGGCCGACGTGGCCGTTCCACCTTCCAGCCAGCCGGCTTCCAGCATCAAGTGTGAACCCCAGTTCACCGTTGATCCAGCTTCCAGCATGAAAAGTGAACCCCAGTTCACCGCTCCCACCCCGAAACCGGCGGCACGCGCGGCTACCGGTGAACCCCAGTTCACCGCTGATCCAGCTTCCGGCATCAAGCGTGAACCCCAGTTCACCGGCGATCCAGCTTCCAACCGCGCGGCCCCTCAGGAGGAGGAGGATCTCTTAAAATCTATTAAGCTCCTCTCTCCTCCTGACAGGCTTAAAGAGGGGGGTGTGGGGGGAGAGACCGGCGCGCGGCCGGGCCGTGCAGGGCGTGATGCGGGGCCGGCGGCCAACGGGACGGAGCGACCGGCGGCCGACGCCGACATGCCCGCGGAGCGGGCCGCGTTGTGCGAGTTTCTGGCGGCGCGCGGGGTGTTTCCGGCGGTGGCCGGGAGGCTGGCCGCCGATCTGCTCGGCCGGATGGCGCCGGCCGAGGCGCGGGTCTATGCGCTGGCGCAGTTGCGAGCCGTGCAGGTGAGCTCCGATCGCGGCCGACGGCTGGCCGAAGAACAGGTCATCGGCCGCTGGGTGGCGCGGCTGCGCCAAAGGGCCGAACCGCCGGCGTGGGCGCTGGCGCAGGCGCAGCAGGAGCTGGCGTGCGACGCCGTCGCGACATCGGCGGCCGAGGAGGACGAGGACGCAGCGGCCGGGGAGGATGCGGACGGGGCGGCGGATCCCGCGGCCGAGAGCGGCAGAGATGGGGAGCCGCCCTCGCCGGCGGAGAGCAGCGCGCAGGGGTCGGCAACCGACGCCGCTGCGCTGTGGCAGACGGCGCTGGCGCATCTGCAGTACCAGATGCCGCGTAGCGTCTACACCGCCAACCTGATCGGCAGCCGCGGCCTGGGCCTGGAACAGGCTGCCGATGGCGCTCCGACCCTGGTGGTGCAGGTGACCGGCGCCCCGGCCGCAGCCTGGCTGAACATGCACCTCAAGCCGATGATCCTGCGCACGCTGCACAGCCTGTCAGGCCGGGAATACGCGGTGCGGTTCGTGACGGAGGAGCACGTATGACATTGAGCGAGCTTCTGGCGCAATTTGCCGCCGAGCGAATGGGCCAGGGCCGACAGCGCACAACGGTGCTGGTCTATGTGCGCCATGTCGAGCGCTTTGCGGCCTGG
>DAOTZV010000146.1:0-1656 GCA_034434235.1 Anaerolineae bacterium | reverse complement strand
GGGCCCGGCCGCCCGCCGGCATCAACAGGAGGCTGACATGGAGAAGACGGACAGGGAGACGGCCACGGGCCAGGACACGGCGAGACCGGCGTTTCTGACGATTGCCGAGGTGAGCCGACATCTGCGCGTGTCGCAGCGCACGGTCTATCGCTGGTTGCAGAGCGGACGATTGCCCGGCTTTCACCTGGGCAATACCACGCGGATCGCGTGGACGGAGCTGGACGCGTTTGTGCGTCGGCATACGATGGCGGAGGCGGACCATGGCCCAACGGACGCTGACTGAGGTGTGGCAGGCGTCCCGTCGCCTCTTCCCGCGCCTGTGGCAGGCGGCCTCGACGCCGGCCGCGGCAGGCACCGACAAAGGGGCGTTCGGCCGGGCGCTGCGCAACCTGGGCCTGCGCGTGCAGCCGGTGGAGGGCGAGGAGGCGACCTGGCTGATGGAGGGGGTGCTGTGGGTGCGGCTGGCCCCGGCCGGTGCCGACCTGGAGGCGGAAGCCGCCCGGCTGAAGGCGGCCATGCGCCGGGCCGAGCCGGTGCAGGCGGGCTATGTGGTGCAACCGGTGCCCGACGCCCGGCCGCGCTTGCGCTGGGTGATGTTGCTGGCAGGGTCACTGAAACAGCCGACCGAACAGTGAAGGAGGACGAGATGGAATCCTGTCTGGTGGCAACCGATATCGGCTTTGGCAACGCCAAAGGGGTGGGGGCGGGCCAGAGCGTGGTCACGCCTTCGGTGGTGGCGGTGCCGGTGGGCGACCTGGGACTGGCCGGCCTCGGCATGAAGACGGTGCGCCAGGCCACCCGCATCGCCTTCGACCGGGGCGACTTCTATGTGGGGCCGGAGGCGCGGTCCTGGGGCCGGGTGGTGGAGAATATGGATTTCTCGCGGCTGGCCTCGCCCGAGACCGAGGCGCTCTTCTATGCGGTGCTGACGGGCCTGGTGCCGGATGGAGCCTCTGTGCGGCTGGTGATCGGCCTGCCCGTGCCGCTATTGCGCGATGAGGCGGTGGCCCGGCCGCTCCTGGAAACGCTGCGAAGTCGGCTGGTGCGCACGCACGCCGTTCGGGTCAACGGCCAGCCGTTCGGCTTCACGGTGACGGGGGTGCGGGCCGCAGCGCAGCCGATGGGCGCATGGGCGGATTGGGCGCTGGACGGCGAGGGACGCTGGGCGCACCCGACCGGCCGCACGGCGCTGGTCGCGGTGCTGGACATCGGCTTCAACACGCTCGATCTGTACGGCGTGCGCGGGGGACGCCTGGAGCCGCGCCTGGTGGGCGGCGAGAAGGTGGGCGTGCGCCGGCTGCTGGATTTGAGCGCGCCGGGGGTGGCATACCACGAGGCCAACGAGCAGTTACGGGCGGGTAAGGTATCCGCCGAGGGGCTGGCGGTCTGGTTTTCGGAGCTCGTGGGCACGGCCGAGCGGGTGTGGAACGGCACGCGGCCGGATCTGCTGTTGCTGGTGGGCGGCGGGGCCGTGCTCCTGCGCGAACGGGTAGAAGCATTGCGCCGGGCCTTTCAGGTGGAGGTGATAGTGCCGGAGGATCCGGTGCTGGCCAACGCCAGGGGGTTGTGGAAATGGGGGCAGACGGTGCGCTGGTGAAGCGCCGGGGCCGGCCGGCGGCCGCATGGCGGATGCGGCGATTCGGCCTGATGCTGTCG
>DAOTZV010000145.1:0-6491 GCA_034434235.1 Anaerolineae bacterium | reverse complement strand
ATGCGCCCGCGGGCCACCGGAGACTGACCGCTGACCGCTGACGACGGACCGCTGATTCGCGCCAGGCGCTCCGACGGGATATCCTGCACGTACGATTCGCCCCGGTTGATGGCCTCCACCTTGCGGCGGTCCACGTCAATGCCGACGACCGGAAAGCCCTTTTCGGCGAACGCGACGGCCAACGGCAGGCCCACGTAGCCCAGGCCGATGATCGCCACTGCGGCGGAACGGTCTCTGATTTTGGCAAGGAGTTGATCTTTCATATTTGGTGGTCCGATATGGAGGTGCTTCCTAATGACTTACCGATTCCCACTCCTCACGAGATACGCCCGCCTGGCGCAACAATCGTGTAAGCAGATCAACGCCAATGTCTCCCCGATGCGGGTTAGGGAGAATTAGGCGTTGCGTCTTGCGGACCATGAACTCGTGCCGTCAAATGGGCCGGCGAACCCAAGAAGACGCAAACGACGAACCAGTTCGGAGCGCGAGATAGGAACAAGCGGTGCCACTACGCAGCGATTTTTTCCGGCAATCGAAGGCTAACCGTACCGACCGGCGGAATCGGTAGGCCCTGAGCAATACTAAAGAAAAGCCAATCTTCAAGAGCACTCGCCAGGTTGCGACGACATTCTTCCAGGGTTACTCCGGTTGCCCATACCCCTTCCAGGCCAGGTATCTCTCCGTAATACGGTTCCGAGTCCTGGATGATTTCGTAATGCGCCCGCTCAAGCGCTTGCTGCAAGTATTCCGTAAGCATGTCTGCTCCTCATCCATATTCGTTCGTGTTTTCGCACTCTACTAACGCCAGACAAGCGCTGCCCTGTCGTTCGCCGGCGGCGAACAACCTGCATTATAACGTTATGTGCTGCGCCGGAGCGCTACGCTACAACGGACGCACGCATGTCGGGGAAAGGAATCCGGCGTTACGAACCGGATTGGGCGGCCCGCGCCGCCTTCACCTGCTGCTCGATCCACGGATAGGTGCGCCTGATGCCTTCGATCAACGGGTAGCGGGCGCGCCAGCCGGTCGTGTAGATGCGAGCATTGCTGAAATTGCGGCTCTGCACCCCCACCGGGCCGGGCACCCACGCGATGTTCACCCGCTTGCCGGCCACAGCCATCACCGTCTCCACCAGCTCTTTGACGGTCACATATTCGGGATTGCCGATGTTCACCGGCCCTTCCAGGTCGGAATGCATCAGCCGGAAGACGCCGTCCACCATGTCGTCTACGTAGGTGTAGGAGCGCACGGCCGTGCCGTCGCCCCACACCGGGATCGTGCCGCCCTCTTCCGCTTCGGCCACCTTGCGGCAGATGGCCGCCGGCGCCTTCTCGCGGCCGCCGGTCCAGGTGCCGTAGGGCCCGTAGCAGTTCTGAAAGCGCGCGATGCGCACCTTCATCGGATAGCGCCGGGCATACGCCATCGCCACCCGCTCCGAATAGAGCTTCTCCCAACCGTATTCGTTATCGGGATGGGCCGGGATCGCCTGATCTTCCGTCATCTCGGGGTCGCCGGGCTTCATGTCGGGGTACACGCAGACCGACGAAGAATAGAAGTAGCGCGACACCCCCATCTCGGCCGCTTCGTGCGTCATGTGCACGTTGATCAGCACGTTGTTGTGCATGATCTCGCATTCGGCCGAGTGGATGAAGCCCATGCCGCCCATGTCGGCGGCCAGTTGGTAGACCTCGTCGAAGGTCTCGGTGCGGCTCAAGCGCAACGCCTTCCGGCAGTTCGCCGGATCGCGCAGGTCGAGCAGCAGGAACTCGTCGGCCGCCGTGGGCCGATACTCGTGCTCCTTGATGTCCACCCCGCGCACCCAATAGCCTTCCGCCTTCAGGCGTTCCACCAGGTGGCCGGCGATGAACCCGCCTGCGCCACACACCAATGCTCGTTTCATGCCTCTCTCTCCTGGCTTTCGATCTTTAACCCGATCTCCGGCACCGCGCACGGCCATACTCCCACCGGCGTGCCGGGATAACGCGCTGCCAGCGCCGCGGCCAGATCGCGGGCCGCCCCGGCCGAGCGCGCGATCACCATCGCGTAGCCGCCGCCGCCCGCGCCGGCCAGCTTGCCGCCGTTGATGTAAGGTGTCAGCGTATCAAAGAGGTCGTCAATGAAAGGATTCGTGCAACCGGGGTCCATCCGCTTGTTGAGGACCCAGTGCCTGCCCAGCAACACCCCGAAAGCATCCAGATCGCCGCCCGATAACGCATCGCGCATCGCCAGGGCCAGCCGGGCGATCTCCGACTGGATCCACACCATCTCCGGGTCGCGCACCATCCAGCGGATCATGACGTTGCGCAACAGGTTCTTCGCCAATCTTTGTTGTCCAGTATACACCAGGAGAAGACGATCCGTCAAATCTGCCGCCGTTTGTGCGGACAGCGGCACGGGCGCCACCCGGATCGCCTGCGGCAGGCCGGGCCCGGTCGTCACCAGCTTGATGCCGCCGGTCAACCCGCCCACCTGATCCTGCCAGCCACCGCCGGTGGTGAGCATCTGCTCCAGACAGAGTACCTGATCGAACAGCTGCGCGGCTGTAAGCTCCGTTCCTTTCCAGCGCGCCAGGGCCGCCAATACCGCGCCGGCCATGATGGACGATGTGCCCAGGCCCGATCCGCGCGGGATGAAAGTCTGCGTGCTGAGGTGCAGGCCCGCGCCGGCCTCCGCAAAGACCTGACGCAGCGGCCGGCCGGGGTCATCGGCCGGCGAGACGAATCCGGCCAGGACTACGGCCGCTTTGAGCAGGGCGAACGGATCGGCCGGATCGGCGTAGGCCAACACCTCGCCGACCGTGGCCGGCTCGCTGGTCGCGGCGATGTCTCGGCTCTCCAGGATCAGCCGCGGCTCGGCCAGGGGGGCCGCCTCGACCACGATCGGATGCCGGCCGCGCAGGGTGACCGCCGCGTTGAGCACGGTGCCCCCGCGCTCGATGCTGTAGGGCGGGGTGTCGGTCCAGCCGCCGCCGAAATCTATGCGCGCGGCCGCGTGGACCCGCACCGCCCCCGCGGGCGCAACGGGGCGCTGCGCCCGCGGCGATCCCGGCCGCGGCCCGGCGGTTGGCCGCGGGGTGGCCTGCTCGATCATCTCGGCCAGCGTGGCGAACGCGCGGTCTTCCCAGCGCGCATCGCCGGTCGCTACGGCCACCGCGGCATAGCCGCGCAGGCGCACGATCGGATCGGCGGCGGCGAACCAGCCGGCCGCCAGCTCCGCGCGACGGGCCGCGGCGCCGGGCAACGCGCCGAGCAACGCCTTCGCCTGGACGGCCGGCTGCTCGGCCTCGACCGCCCGGTAGAATCGCCGGCCGGCCACATGATCCTCCACCGCGGCCGTCTCGGCCAGGATCGCCGCCGGGTCGGCCCGGCGATAGCTTTCGGCCAGCGAAAGGCGCGGGGCGGCGGCCCATTCGGTCCGTCTGGCGGCCGCGACGGGGCCTTCGCTCAGCGCCAGGGCCAGCGCCAGGCTCTGCTCGCGGTCGGCGCACAGCGGATAGAGCCGGGCGTTCCACAGGGTGCGTTCGGCCGCGGGGAGGTCGGGCCAGAGGAGGGTGGCCAGCGCGGGATCGGCCGCCAGCCATTCGGCCCACGGCCGGTTGAGGAAGGTGGCCGCGGGATCGCCGGCCGGCCGGCGGGGATCGTCGTGCAGGCCATAGAGCCGGGTCACGTGGCCGCCGTCTACCGGCAACTGGTGCAACACCAGGTCGGCGCCCAGGCGCAAGGGCGCCGCCGTCTGCACGTTCGCGATGATGCCGGCGCCCTCCAGGCGCACGGGCCCGGCCAGGACGCTATCTACGATGAGGGCCGGGGAGGATGCGTGTTCGGCCGGCCGGAGCAGTTCGGCGTTGATCAGGACCGGCCGGCCATCGGCGCCCCCTCCCGGCCGCCAGCCACACATGGCCGCCAGCTCCGCGTCGCCGGCCACTCTCTGCCAGTACTCCCAGGACGCGCCGAAATGGACGAACGCGGCCGGTTGCAGGCGTTCGACGGTGAAGGGGATGCCCCGCAGTTGCTGCCAGATCATGCTCCGCACGGCCCGCAGGGGGGGCATCGCCGGCCCTGCGCGGCCGTTTGCCAGGTAGTCCTCGCGGGCGGTCGCATCGGCCAGGGGCAGGAGCAGGTCGCCGTACAGGTGGAGGCCCATGCCGGCGTCGGGCAATTGATCGGCCAGCGCGCTCAGCCGGCCGGCCGTGGGCCGGTCGAACCAGACCAGTCCGGTATCCACCTGGACGGTGCCGTCGGCGCCCATCGCGGCCCAGCGCGCCAGCTCGTCGGGATCGGGCCGGTGCAGGTAGGCGCGCACGCGGAACCGGCCGTCGTCGCCGGTGACGTAGACGCCGTGGCGGCCCGCCGTCGCGGCCGGCGCGGCCGCGGCCACGCCGATGGCGCCCCCGCGGCGGAAGGCCAGTTGCAGGTGATCGAAGACCAGCAGCACGTCGCCGGAGGCCACCAGCACGCCGGGGGGCACATCGCCGGCCAGTCCGCTCAGGCTGATCAGCAGCTCGTCGAAGATGGTGGAGGCGCGGCCGTCGGGCAGCTCGCGCGGGAGGCGCGCGAACAGCTTGCCGGTGGCCGAACAGTGCGGGATGCCGGTCGCATCGCCGCCGGCGTGGATGATCAGGATGCGGTCGTCGGCCCGCAGCTCGCCGATGATCGCTGCGCCGGCGCGGGCCAACAGCGCCTTCCGGCCGTCGGCCATGATGATGCTCAGCGCGTGCAGCGTCGCGGCGCCCGAGCCGAATTGCCCGCGGCCGAAGGGCGGGTCGGGCAAGACGATGAAGCCGGTGCGGCCGGGGAGCAGTCCGGCCTCGCGGCGCCACTCCAGTTGCCGGCCGTACATGGCGGCCTGCTTCGGGTCGTTGGCCGTGATCACGCAGAGATCCCAGCCCGCGCGTGCGGTGGGAGAGAGAGAGGCGAGATAACGCTGCCAGTTGTTGCGCTGCGCCTGTTGCAAGAAAGCTGCTGCGCCGCCGTCGCTCATGGGCCGACTCCGCATCAGGGTGGTGATATGACGGCAATAATATAGCACGGTCGCCAGGTTGTGTCAACGCGAACGGACGGCGACCAGCAATTCCAAATGGAGACCCGGCGGGGGCTGCTGCGCGTTGAGCCTGGCTGCGGGTCTGGGCCAGGCGTTTCGTCCCCGACGACTGCACGACCATGAATGGATCGTGCGACCGGCCGGCGCCCGGTCTCACAGGGAGGCTTCGCACTGAACCGGGCTAAGCCGTGGATCTACCTGATCCCCGCCTCTTCCCGGCTCTCCTGGATCGCCGCCACGACCGCTTCGATGTCCTCGCGCGTCAACGAGGACGCCGACGGCAGATAGAGGCCCCGGCGGCACAGGTCCTCGGCCACCGGATAGCGTTCGCCCCGATAACGATCGAAGTAGATCGGCTGGCAGTGCATCGGAATGAAAAAGGTGCGCGTCTCGATGCCGCGCCGCGCCAGGGCCTGGCGCAGTTGATCGCGCGTCAGCCCGAACTCCTTCTCCAACAGGATCCCGTACATCCAAAAGACGTTGGTGGCCCAGCTCGCCTCGGGCGGGGTGACGATGCCGGGGATGCGACGAAGCAGTTGGGTGTAATAAGCGGCGTTGGCGCGGCGCGCGGCCACGAACTTCTCCAGTTGCTCGGTTTGCGCCAGGCCGATGGCCGCCTGGAGATTGGTCATCCGGTAGTTGTAGCCCACGAACTTGTGCCAGAAATGGCGCTCGGTGCTGAAGGCGTGATCGCGCAGGTTCCACGCCAGCCGGGCCACGTCCTCCCGATCGGTCGTCACCATCCCGCCCTCGCCCGTGGTGATGATCTTGTTGCCGTAGAAGCTGAAGCAGGCCGCATCGCCCAGGCTGCCGACCGGCCGGTCCTTGTACCGCGCGCCGTGCGCCTCGGCCGCGTCTTCCAGGACGAAGAGGCCGTGCTTCTGCGCGATGGCGTTGAGCGCGTCCATGTCCACGGGGTGGCCGTAGGTGTGCACGGGGATGATCGCCTTCGTGCGCCGCGTGATCTTCGCCTCGACCTGGTTGACGTCCATGTTCCAGGTGACCGGCTCGCTGTCCACCAGCACGGGCTTTGCGCCCAGATAGGTCACGGCGTTGGCGGTGGCGATCATGGTGAAGGTCGGGATGATCACCTCGTCGCCCGGCTCCAGGCCCAGGGTCGCCAGCGCCAGATGCAGGGCCACGGTGCCGTTGGCGCAGGCCACGCCGTAGCGCGCGCCCATCTTCTCGGCGAAGAGCGCCTCGAAACGGTGGATATAGCCGCCCGCCGAGGAGATCCAGTTCGTCTCCACCGCCTCCGTGATGTATTTCAGCTCGTTGCCAGCCAGCCACGGCTCGCACACCGGGATGATCGGCCGGCGGGTGGGCGCGCCGAACTGCGGGATCGGATGCCGCTGGGCGATCAGCGTCGGCTCCGGCCCCGGGATGATCTCCGCCAGATCGCCCATTTCTTCGAGCTTGAGTTCGCGAGGTCGTAACATTTTGGCTCCTT
>DAOTZV010000144.1:0-15829 GCA_034434235.1 Anaerolineae bacterium | reverse complement strand
CCACGAAGGTGGGCGTTGCGGCGCCGCCGCGCCCCTTAGCCGCGATTTCAATCGCCCCACCACGCGGCGACCACCTGCGCCGACGCGTGCACGCCCACGGAGGTGGGCGTTGCGGCGCCGGCGCGCCCGTTAGCCGCGATTTCAATCGCCCACCACGCGGCGACCTGGCGCCGACGCGTGCACGCCCACGGAGGTGGGCGTTGCGGCGGCGCCGCGCCCGTTAGCCGCGATTTCAATCGCCCCACCACGCGGCGACCGCCTGCGCCGACGCAACCGCACCCACGCAGGTGGGTGCCGCGGCGCCGCCGCGCCCCTTAGCTGCGATTTCAATCGCCCCACCACGCGGCGACCACCTGCGCCGACGCGTGCACGCCCACGCAGGTGGGCGTTGCGGCGCCGGCGCGCCCGTTAGCCGCGATTTCAATCGCCCGCCGCTTGGGGGCGACCGAGGTCGCAGCTAAGGAGCCGGCGGCTGGGCGTCGGCCTGCGCCGACGCGTGCACCCACGCAGGTGGGCGTTGCGGCGCCGGCGCGCCTGTTAGCCGCGATTTCAATCGCCCCACCACGCGGCGACCGCCTGCGCCGACGCGTGCACGCCCACGAAGGTGGGCGTTGCGGCGCCGCCGCGCCCGTTAGCTGCGATTTCAATCCCCCGCCGCTTGGGGGCGACCGAGGTCGCAGCTAAGGAGCCGGCGGCTGGGCGTCGGCCTGCGCCGACGCAACCGCACCCACGCAGGTGGGTGCCGCGGCGCCGCCGCGCCCCTTAGCCGCGATTTCAATCGCCCCACCACGCGGCGACCACCTGCGCCGACGCGTGCACCCACGCAGGTGGGTGCCGCGGCGCCCCCGCGCCCATTAGCCGCGATTTCAATCGCCCCCCACGCGGCGACCACCTGCGCCGACGCGTGCACCCACGCAGGTGGGTGCCGCGACGCCACCGCGCCCCTCAGCCGCGATTTCAATCGTCCCCCAACATGCAGCCGCGGCGGGCCGCTTCAATCGCCCCAAATATGGCTCCCCGTTTTGCCCTCCGGCCTCGCTATGTTAGAATGATTCCCGTCATGAATACCGTAGACCTTCATTGTCATACCACTGCTTCCGATGGTGCACTGACGCCCGAACAACTGGTCGAACGGGCCGCAAAGCTGGGGCTCCAGGTGATCGCCGTCACCGATCACGACTCGACCGAGGGGGTGGCGGCCGCATTGGCCGCGGCCCCGCGCTACGGAATCGAGGTGATTCCGGGGGTCGAGATCAACACCGACGTGCCCGGCACGGAAGTGCATGTGCTCGGCTACTTTGTGGACCATACGGATCCCCACCTGAGCCGCGAGCTGGCCCGCCTGCGCGACGGCCGGATCGGCCGTGCGAAGCGCATGGCCGAGAAGCTGGCCGAGATGGGCGCGCCGGTCCGCTTCGAGCGCATCTTGCAGATCGCGGGCGAAGGCGCAGTAGGCCGGCCTCACGTGGCGCAGGCGTTGCTCGAAGCCGGCCACGTGACCAGCTTCGAGCAGGCATTCGAGAAATACATCGGCCGCAACAGCCCGGCCTATGTGGAGCGTCTGAAGTTCTCGCCGGCCCAGGCATGCGCGCTGATCCGTCGGGCCGGCGGCGTGCCGGTGCTGGCGCATCCGGTCTTCTTCGACCGCTACGGCGCGATCAAGGCGCCCTTCGATCTGGACGCCTTATTGCCCGAGCTGATCGAGGCCGGCCTGATGGGCGTGGAGGTCTATTACCCCGGCTACGATGCGGTGACCACCGAATACCTGATCGCCGTGGCCCGACGCTACGGCCTCCTGCAAACCGGCGGCACCGATTTCCACGGGGTGCGCGCCGACGAGCCGGACCTGGGCGGCGTCCACGTGCCGATGAAGGCCGTGCGGAGGTTGCGCGAGGCATGGCAGAGGTCACGGTAAATGTAGAGCCGATCGTTCCTCCCCTCCCCCGTTCCCCCAAAAGTTGGGGGGCCCAAGGGGGCCAGGGAGCGGGAGCGCGCGATCTCGACGAAACCGTTGCACCGATGGCCGAGCGCCTGGCGCATTTCATCCTGAAGGCGGTCAACAAAGCCGTGCGCGAATTCGGCATGTTGCAGTCCGGCGACCGGGTGGCCGTGGCGGTGTCGGGCGGCAAGGATAGCCTCTCGCTCTTGCGCCTGCTGCAGGAGCATCGCATCTCGTCCGAGAAGCGCTATACGGTGGTCGCCATCCACGTGCGCGGGGATGCCACCGGCGTGACCGCGGCGCACCCGCCCCTGGAGGAGTGGTTGGCCGCGCAGGGGGTGCCCTATCGGATCGTGGAGCCGGAGCTGGCCGCCGACGATGCGCCGCCGCTCACCTGTCAGCGCTGCACGTGGCTGCGGCGCAAGGCGCTCTTTCTGGCGGCCGATGCGCTCGGCTGCAACGTGATCGCTTATGCCCATCACGCCGACGACGCGGCCCAAACAACGCTGTTGAACCTGCTCTACGGCGGCGACGTGCGCACGCTGCAACCGGCCGCATCCTACTTCGGAGGTCGGTTTCGCCTGATCCGGCCGCTCATCTACGTGCCGGAAAGCGAGCTGGCCCGCTTCGCCCAGGCGTGCGGCTTCCCGCCGCCTCCGCCTTCTTGCCCGCGCAGCAGCGACTCGCGGCGCAAGCTGATCGCCGACATGCTCAAGCTCCTCGGCCGCGACTACCTGCGCCAGGGACGAACAAACCTGATCCGCGCCGGCCTGAAGACGCTTGACGCTTGACGTTTGACGTTTGACTTTCACCCGACCAAGGAACCCATGCGAGAATTTGCCATTGACCTGGCCCGGCGGGCGGGCGCGCTGCTGGCGGAATACCATCGCCGGGCCGCCACGGGCCACGATTTCGACACCAAGAGCAGCCCGGTGGACCTGGTCACCGCGGCCGATCTGGCCTCGGACGCGCTGATCGGCGAGGCGATCCGGGCCGCCTTCCCGACCCACGCCATCTATTCGGAGGAGAGCGTCAACGGACCCATCCCCCAGGCGGAATGGCTGTGGGTGGTTGATCCGCTGGACGGCACGACCAACTTCGCGCATCGGATGCCGTTCTTCGCCGTCAACATCGCGCTGGCGCATCACGGCGTGCCGGTGCTGGCGGTGACGTTTGAGCCGCTCACGAATCAGGTCTTCTGGGCCGAAGCGGGACGGGGCGCGTGGCTGCGCAGCGACGGCACGGAGCGCCGTTTGCGCGTCTCGACCACCGCCGAGTTGGGCCGCAGCTTGTTGGCAACCGGCTTCCCGGCCGACCGGCGGACGAATCCCGACAACAACCTGGCCGAGTTCAGCGCGCTGGAGCGCCGCTCGCACGGCGTACGGCGCCAGGGCTCGGCCGCGCTGGAGCTGGCGTGGGTTGCCGCGGGCATCGTGGAGGCCTTCTGGCATCCGCGATTGAAGCCCTGGGACGCGGCGGCCGGGTGGCTGCTGGTGCAGGAGGCGGGCGGCCGCGTCACCGAATATGACGGCCGGCCCTGGCATTTGGATAGCCCGACGATCGTGGCCAGCAACGGCCAACCGGCGCTCCATGCCGCCATCCTGGAGACGATCGCCGCGGCGCGGGCCACCTTGCCGGAGAGAGATCAGAACATCACCGGCGGCTGAACGGGAGCATGCCATGTACATAGATCGGCGCTACCGGCCGCGGCGACGGCGTTCGCCGTGGCCCATCGTCGTCCTGATCTTGATCCTGGCCGTGGCCGGCTATCTGCTGGCCACGCGCACCAAATTCTTTACCAACCCGTTCAACCCCCTGCAACCCACGCCCACCCCTACCCGCTCGGCCGCCAGCTATCTGGCCGAGGCCGAGGAGCACTATCAGGCCGGTCGGCTGGGCGATGCGGTCAAGGCCTACGCGCGCGTGGCCGACCTGGAGCCGAACAACGCCGACGCGTTCGCGCAACAGGCATGGCTGTTGACCCTGCTCGGCCACCCCGAACAGGGGATCGAACCGGCACGCAAGGCCGTAGCGCTCAACTCCAGCGCCTACAACCAGGCGATCCTGGCCATGGCATTGGATTGGAACGGCCAATACGACGAGGCCATCAAAGTGGCGCTGGCGGCCGTGGACAAAGATCCCCTTTCGGCCGAGGCGCACGCCATCCTGGCCGAAGTCTACGCCGACAAAAACAACTGGGCACGCGCGCTGGAGGAGGCGCGCACCGCGGCCAAACTCAAGCCCGACAGCGCCCTGGTGCAACGCAACCTGGGGTATGTCCTGGAACGCCAGGGCCGCTACGACGAGGCGATCGAAGCCTATACGCGCGCGGCGCGCCTGGCGCCGAAGCTCGGATACATCTACATCGGCGCCGGCCACAGCTATCTGGCCCAGGGCGATTACGAGGCGGCGTTGGCCCAGTTCCAAAAAGCGGTCGAGGCCAACCCCGACAGTCCCGTCGGGTACGACGCGTTGGGCCACGGCAGCGCCCTGGCCGGCGACCCCGACCGGGCCATCTCGGTGTTGCGCAAGGCCATCGAGACCGATCCGACCTACGGACAGGCCTACGCGCATCTGGGCCGGGTTTATTATACGTTGCTCAATTGGGAAGCCGCCATCGAACACCTCAGCAAGGCGGTCGAGCTGGGGGTACGCAACGAGGAATACTTTTACGAGCTCGGCCTTTCCTACGTCTATCTGAAGGAGTGCGATCACGCGGTCAAGTGGCTCGAAAAGGCCCTGGAGTTGAATCCCAATTCCCGCCCCGCACTGGACGGGTTGAAGCTATGCGCCAAAGGATGAACTCCAGGGCCCATCGGCCTCATCGCCGCATGGCGGCGGCCGTGTAAATGGCGAACGCGTCCATGGCCGGCAACGCCACGGTGATCCGGCCCTCGCGCACGGCGATCAGGCGATCGGCCGGCGCGTCATCGTCGGTGCCGGGCACGACACACCGGCCCGTGGCCGAAACGAAGTCATAGTGGATCACGTCGCAATAGACGCCGTCGGGCATGGACGTGCGATAGGTCGTGGCGGCGCTCGTCGGCGTGCGATTGATCGCCACGAAGCCCCGATCGCCCAGCCCGAACGCGATGTGATCCGTGGGCGCAGCGCCGATGTCCTGCCAGTCGGTCACCGGCTGGCCCGCGGTGGCCTTGCGAAACGCGACCATGTTCGCGATGGCCGGACGGCGGTGTTCGCAGGCCCACTTGCCGGCCGCAAAGCTGGCCGAACAATTGGCCGGCACGTCCCCGGCGACCTGCCCCGGGCCGTAGACCGGCCGCGTCTCTGCGCCCAGGCCGGGCCCCCAGGTGACCCCGCCGTCGGCGCTGGAGGGCGGGCCCAGGCTATCGCCGGTGTTGTCGCGCGGATTTTGCTGCCAGTAGTAGCTGGACATCACCGATGGGTAGCCGTAAGGATAGGCCAGCGCGAAGATGTTGGCGAGGACGTGCACCTGGCCGTCGCGATGATCCACGATGCAACCGCCGCCCGCGCCGTGGCCGCGCTGGTTGTCGTGGTTGTCCGTGAACACCTGGGCCAGATAGGAGGGCAACATGTCCTCGGCCCCGAAGCGCGTCCGCAGGTCGCTCAAGCTGCCGGCGCACGCCTCATCGAAGGCTTCCCCCAGGGCCGAAGTGTACGCGAACTCGGTCACGTCGCCCAGCGCGGCGTACTCCCAATCGCGCACCGGCTCCGCGCCGCTCTGGTCAATGACCTCCAGGAACACGTAGAAATCGCCCTTCAGTCCGCCGAGGATGGCCGCCAGATCGCGCGCGGCCATGTGTTTGCCCGCATCAATGCGAAAGCCCGCCACCCCCGCATCCAACAGCGCCTGCAGATAGCCGCGGATCTCCGCCTGCACGTCCGGCTTGCCGGTGTTCAGGTCGGGCAGGCCCGCTAACGCGCAGCTCTGCACCTGGTTGCGATCCTGGTAGCTCTGGATGGGGCAATCGGGATGGAAGTCGTCGGCCTGGTATTGCGTTCCGTAGAAACGCTCGGCGGCCGGAAAGGCGTTGTACTCGGTGCCCGCGGTGCCGCGCGGCGGGGTCCCCACTTCCATCGCGGCCATATGGTTGATCACCGCGTCCACGTAGATGCCGACGCCCAGGCGCTTGCAGGTGTCCACCATGCGCTTGAATTCGGCCCATGTGCCGCTGCGCGAGGTGAATTTGCCCACATCGTGGCTCACCGGCTGATAGCGCACCCACCAGGGGAAGTCATTGGTCGGCACTCCGCCCATATCGGCCGTGGGGACGACGTGCTCGTTGGGCGGCGAGACCTGCACGGCCGCATAGCCCTTGGCGGCCAGGAACGCGCACTCCTTTTCGATATCGGGCCAACGCCACTCGAACAGATGGACGAAGACCCCGCCGGCCGGCCGGGCCGGAGACGCCTGCGCCGACAACACGATGATCTGGCCGTCGCCGGCCTCTTGCCACTTCTCCACCTCGCCCGGCAGCCGACAGTTGGCGGTGAAGCCGTAGACGCCGGCCGCCAGCGCGTTGAGAGTAGCGGCCGGGATGACGCCCCGATATTCGTCGTTGTTGCCCTTTTGCGCATGCCAGGTCATGGCGATGTCGCTCCAGGGCCGGCCATCGTATGCGCCCCAATGCAGCGTGCAAACGATGCCCGCCGTGTTCTCGCCTGCGGCCTCGGTGACGCCTTTCTTGTACACCTGGACATAGACCTCGAAATCGCCGGCCGCGGCCGCCCGGACGAAGCGATGGACGCTGCCGCCGGCCGGCCACATATCGCCCACCCAGCCCAGGGTGCTGGCCGGCCGCGGCCTCGCCAGCGGCTGCGGGGAAACGAAGACCGCGGTCGTGCGGGCCGGTATGGTGAAGGTGGCGGTGGCCGCGTCGAAGCGCGCGCTTTGCACGACCGGATCCGCGTCCACGGCGTCGGCCTGGATCGGATGCAGGACGAAGCCGGCCGCGCCGGGGATGGCAATGGCCTGCTCCTTCTTGTTGGCGTTGAAGAAGACCAGGATCGTCTCGACCGCCGGGTCCAGGTCGGGCTCGGGCACATCCGAGAGCGCCATGACGATCATCGCCGTGTGCGCGTTGTCCGTGTTGTAGAACCAGACGCGTTCGGCGATGTCGGCGCGCGTGGGCAGGCGGAACAGCCGCGAGCTCCGGCGCAGGCGCAACACCTCGCGCAGATGGGCGGCCGCGGCCGCGATGTCGGTCGTCGCGGGATCGAGTCGCTCGTCCGCCAGCAGCGGCCGCATGATGCGCCAACGAGCCTCGTTGTCCCACGCGGGCGGCAACCCCACGCCGAAGTTGTTGCGGCTGTAATCCCACCAGACACGGTTGAACCAGTCGCCCGAGTCATAGGAGTTGCGGTCGAGCGATTTGGAGCGCAACAGGTCCTGGCCCATGTGGAAGAAGGGCACGCCCTGCGCCAGGCCGATCAAGCTGGCGCCCAGGTTTTGGCTGCGCACGCGATCGGCCATCGAGATCACCGGGATGCGCAGGCCGATCCAGCCGGGGGCATCCCGACCATCGCCGTTCGGCAGTCGAAAGACGTTCAGATCGAACAACGTCTCGTTATCGTGCTTCTCGACGTAGTTGATGGTCTCCTGCGGATCGGCGGCGAAAAACTCGGCGCTGCCGGCCAACCCCGCGCGCAGATCCGCCATCGCGCCCCACAGGTCGGTCTGATCGCGTCCGTTGTATTCGTAGCCGTTCCAGTCGTAGCTCAGGCCGTTGATGAAGCCCTGGCGACGAACCTGCACGAGATCGGTGTGGTAGCCGCCATGGGCCGCATCGCGGATCTTGTCGTTGAACACGCCGATGCCCGCGCCGGCCATGTTGTGCTGGTTGGCGTAGCAGTCCGGACAGGTCGTCAGCCCTTTATCCCGGGCCGAGCCGAAGTCCCACCCCTCGCCGTAGAGGTAGATGGTCGGGTCCACAGCCTCCACCGCGGCCTTGACCTTCTCCATATTGCGCCGGGTGTGCAGGTTCATCAGGTCGAAGCGGAAGCCGTCCACCTTGTACTGAGTGGCGAACCGGACCACCGTATCCACCATGAGCTTCTCCATCATGGCGTATTCGGTGGCGGTATCCGCGCAGCAGGAAGAAGTATAGAGGTTGCCGCTCGCGTCGTAGCGGTGATAGTAGCCGGGCACGATCCTGTCCAACACCGAATGATCGTCCTGGCCGGCGGCGGCCGTGTGGTTGTAGACCACATCCAGCACCACGCGCAGCCCGTTGCGCTTCAGCGCCGAGACCATCTCGCGAAACTCGAGGATGCGCGCGACGCCGTTCGGGTCGGTGCTATAGGAGCCTTCGGGCACGCCGTAGTGGTAGGGATCGTAGCCCCAGTTGAAGCCGTCGCGGGCACGCGTGGCCCCCACCGCGGCCTGCTGATCGGCCGCGTCCCGGCCGGCCGCGCGCACGGTCGGCTCGGTGCGCTCGGCCGCGGGCTCGATCACCGACGCGAAATCGAACGCCGGCAACAGGTGAACATGTGTCAGGCCCGCCTCCTTCAGCTTCAGCAGATGGGCCATGCCGTCGGAGAGGACCGGGTTCGGGTGGGGGCCGGCGCCGTCATAGGTGAAGGCCCGATAAGTGCCCCGATCGGCCGCGGCCACGGTCGGGTCGTTGATGCTGAAGTCGCGCACGTGCATCTCGTAGATGACGATGTCTTCAGGCGCGACCAGCGGCGGCCTGGCCAGAGCATCCCAGCCCGCGGGCTTGAGGTCCGGGTCGGCCAGATTCACGAACTGGGAGCGCACGTCTCCCGCGGCCGCGCCGTCCTGCGACAGGCCGACCGAGTAGGGATCGGTGACCCGGTTGTGCACGACCCGATCCTCTTCCGGCACATAGACTTCCACGTCGAACAGGTAGAACTGGCGATCCCAGCTCGCGTCGCCCGCCACGCTCCAGATCCCAGAGGCCAGATCGAAGGCCATCGGGTGGCTGCCGACCTCGGGACCGACGGCGGTGGCGTAGCGCTTCAGCGTCACGCTTTTGGCCGTGGGCGCCCAGAGTTTCAAGGTTAAGGTTGAGGTTGAGGTGTAGGTGGGGCCGAGGGCCTGGGTGGTAGCGGCGGCCGCGTAGAGATCGTCGAGCACGCCCTGGATCTGGGGCCGTGTGGCGTCCAACCGCCGGCCGCCGGCCTGATATTTGGCCACGGCCACCTGACCGCGCAACAGGAAGCCGACATCGGCGGCCGCCAGGCCGGTGCGCAGCCGCGCCATGCCGGTCGCGTTGGGGTTCTTGGGATAGGCGCGGGGGCCCTCCGCGCCGATCATGCCATCCGGCTTCAAGTCCACATAGCATGGGCCGGCCGGCGCGGGAAAGCGGCACGCCGTCTGCTCGGCCGCGGCATCGAGGCCGCCGTCGGGATCGTAGAGCAGTTTATAGGTCGAGTCGGCCGCGCCGCTCCAGGCGATGGTATTTACATCCAGCCAGAGTGCCCTGGCACCGACCACGACGATCGCCCCGCGTACGAGCTCGGCCGCGGGAGCAGGTGTCGCAACGACGGCCGCCGTGGCCGTCGCGGGGATAGAGGTCGGCAGCGCAGTGGCTTCGACCGCGGGCGCCGACGTGGGGCCGGCAACGGTCGGCGGAGGAACGACCTGGCGGACCGGCAACCGGCCGATGGAGAGGGCGATCAGGATGACCACCCCGATCATCCCCAGAAGGAACCAAAGCCAACGCCGATCGGATTGCCGCATAGGACACCTGCCTGAAAAGGAATGAGCCGTCCACGCGATGGACGAGCCGACAACGCATTCAGCGATATGATACCACAACTTCGTCGTTCCCTCGCGCTGTTTGGACGAACCTCGTCCCGCATGATATAATCATTTTATTCCATAGCACGCTTACGAGGTATATCTCTAGATGCAACGAAACACGCTCATCTTCCTGAGCCTGCTGCTGGTCGTCCTGGCGCTCGTCGGCTGCACGCAGCCGACCCCTACGGCCATCCCGCCGACCAAGACGCCCAAGCCGACCTTCACGCCCAGGCCCACAGCTACGCCGCTGCCCATCGTGACGCCGACGAAGCCGGCCACGCCGACGAACACGGTCGTACCTACCCCCACGCCGATCCCGCCGACGCCGACACCGGCCACGCCCAGATTAACCGCCAACCAGAACGTCAATGTGCGCAGCGGGCCGGGCACGAATTACGCGCGCATCGGCGAACTGAGCGCCGGGCAATCGTTCGAGATCACCGGCAAAAACGCGGCCGGCGACTGGTATCAGTTCGATTTCAACGGTCGGGCCGGCTGGGTGCGCCAGGACTTCGTGACGGTGAGCGGCGACGCGGCCGCGATCCAGGTGGCGCAGAACATCCCGCCGCCGCCCACCGTGCCGCCCCCGCCGCCGACCGCACCGCCCGCGCCCACTGCGCCGCCCCCGCCGCCCGCGCCGACCTATCCGTGGACCTATGTCCCCGGCTCGGCCATTCCGGCGCCGCAATGCGGCGTGCCCAACTTCCAGGGCCAGATCCAATATCGCAACGGCACGCCGCAAAACGGCGTCTGCGTCGTCATTGACTATTACGGTCCGAGACAGCTCAAATACTCGGGCAGCGGCGGCCAGGGGGATGGCAACTGGGGCTTCGCGCCGTGCGGCCAGGGCGCCTGCCAGGGCGATATCTACATCTACGTCGTCGAATGCCCGCCCAACGTGCCGGACGGCGGCCTCTCTCTGGAGGGAAGCGGCATCGTGTTGAAACAGGCATCGGACAAGTTCAAGGCCACGATCACCGACAAGTGCCAGGTCGGCCAGTGGACCAACATCATCTTCCGAGGGTCCCAGTAAAACAAGCTCGCGTCGCCTGAAATGACTCGTTCCCGGCGTCCGTCGTCCCGCATGGCCTGGCCGATCGGCCTGCTGCTGATCGGCTGTCTGGCGTTGGCCGTGCTTGCGCAACGCCAGGCCATCGCGGCGCTCCTCTTCGACCTGACCGGCGAGGAGAAGCTGTTGGCCCAGATCAAAGGGTTGACCGACCTGACCGCCGATCTGCTGCGGCCGCGGCTTCATCTGGCGGCCGACGCGGCGGTTCAGCACGCCGACGTCAACCCCTTCGGGATCAACGTCTTTCTCAACGAAGAGGTAGACCCGGCCAAGCGCGAGGAGACCGTCCGCCTGGTCGCCGAGGCCGGCTTTCACTGGCTGCGCCAGGAGTTCCCCTGGCAAGACATCGAGATCCACGGCAAGGGCGACTTCGAGGATCGGCGCAACCCGCCCCCGCGCTCGGCATGGGAGAAGTACGACCAGATCGTCGCGCTGGCCGAGAAGTACGGCCTGGAGCTGATCGTGCGCGTCAGCACGCCGCCGGCCTGGAGCCGGGCGCGCGGGGATGAGGTGGGCACCTTCGCGCCGCCCGACAACTACGAGGATTTCGGCGATTTCATCTACACGCTGGTGAGCCGCTACAAGGGGCGCATCCGCTACTACCAGATCTGGAACGAGCCGAACATCTATCCCGAATGGGGCAACTATCCGATCAGCCCGGAGGACTACACCCGGCTGCTGAAGATCGCCGCGACGCGGGCACGCGCCGCCGATCCCAACGTGGTGATCATCGCGGGCGCGCTGGCGAGCACCATCGCGCTCCAGCCCGACGCGGCGCCGCCGCACAACGCGCTCAACGACCTGCTCTTCCTGCAGCGCATGTACGACGCCGGCGCCGCGCCCTACTTCGACATCATGGCGATGCAGGGCTACGGCCTGTGGTCGGGCC
Organism: Anaerolineae bacterium; assembly: GCA_034434235.1. Classification (GTDB taxonomy): domain Bacteria; phylum Chloroflexota; class Anaerolineae; order CG2-30-64-16; family CG2-30-64-16; genus CAKZKT01. The sequence goes on along the minus strand of DAOTZV010000144.1, from coordinate 4,185 downwards.
CCACCGACCGGCGGATGCACCCGCGCGTGATGAACTTCGGCCGGCCCCAGTTCGTGCGCGACCTGATGGTGGCGAACGGCGACGCGGCCAAACCGATCTGGATCAGCGAAATGGGCTGGAATGCCGTGCCCGACGAGGTGGCCGACAAGCGCTTCGGCCAGGTGACGCTCGAACAGCAGGCCCGCTATACGCCGCTGGGCTACGAACGGATCCGCCGCGAATGGCCCTGGGTGGGCGTGGCGAACGTGTGGTACTTCAAGCGCGCCACCGATGAATGGCTGCGCGCCGGCCGGCCCGAAGCCTACTTCCGCCTGGCCGATCCCGATTTCACCCTGCAACCGGTTTACTACAGTCTCAAGGCGTACATGACCGCGAGGCATTGACATGAGCCAACGCCTGCTCCGGCCGCGCCGCCGGCAACGCAATACCGCCCTGATCGTCCTGCTGGTCGTCCTGATCCTGCTGCTGGCGGCCGTGTTGCGCTTCAACCGGCTCGACGCCCAAAGCCTTTGGGCCGATGAGGGCAACAGCGCGGCCATGGCAGGCCGCTCGCCGGGGCAGATCGCGCTCCACGCGGCCAACGACATCCACCCGCCCCTCTACTACTGGTTGCTCAAGCTCTGGACCGGCTTCGCGGGCACGAGCGAGGCCGGCCTGCGTTCGCTCAGCGCGCTGTTGGGGGTCCTCCTCGTCCTGGGTACCATTGGCCTGGGGATGCGCATGGGCGGCGCGCTGTTGGGCCTGGTGGCCGGCCTGATCGCGGCGCTCTCGCCCCTGGAGGTGTACTACAGCCAGGAGGCGCGCATGTACCTGCTCCTGGCGCTGGAGGCCGCGGCCGCCGCGTACGGCTTCTGGTGGCTCATCGTCGCGGAAGATCGCGAGCTGAACGACCCCAAGAAGGCCAACGCGCAACCGCTCAAGCTGTGGCCGACGCCCTTCTTTCTCCTGGCGCTCGTCTTCAGCGCCGGCCTCTACACGCACTACCTCTTCCCGCTGATGATCGGCGTCTTGTCGCTCCTCTATCTGGCGTGGATTGCGGCCACGCGCGCGCGCGGCGCGGCCGGCCGCCGCGTCCTGCGCTGGGCGATCCTGTGCGGAGTGGCGCTCCTCAGCTTCATCCCCTGGCTGAGCATCGCGTTCCGGCAGATCACGCATTGGCCCACCGCAACGCGCACCGCCGATCTGGGCGCCGCGCTTCAGGCCGCGTTGACGATGCTCAACCTGGGGCCGGTGGGCCAACACGCGGCCGCGGGGTGGTGGGTGTGGGCGCTGACGGCCCTGGCGCTGCTCGGCGCGATGCCGTGGCCGGCCGCGTGTCGCCGGCCGGCGTGGCTATGTTGGCTGCTGCCGGTCGCCTGGGCGATCGCGCCGCTGGGCACGATGGCGTTCTTCGGCCTCTTTCGCGAGGCCTACCTCAAGTTCCTGCTCATTGCCAGCCCGGCCTATGCGCTGCTGATGGCGCGCGGCGCAGTGGGCCCGGCCTTTACCTTTGGACGGATCGGCCATGCCGCCGCGACGACCGAAGCCGACCAGCCGCGCGCCGTGCGCATCGGCGATCTGGTCGGCACGGCCTGGTGCATCGCCGCCCTGTCGCTGACGGTCGCGCTCTTCGGCATCAACCTGGACCGCTACTTCAGAGATCCCAAGACAGCGCGCGACGACTATCGCGGCATCGCCGAATTCATCGCGGTCACGGCCGACCCGAATGACGCCGTCCTGCTCGTCGCGCCGGGCCAGAGCGAGGTCTTTCGCTATTACTACAAAGGCGACCTGCCGATCTACGCCCTGCCCAGGCAACGGCCCATGGATGCCGATGCGACCGTGGCCGAGCTCAGTCAGTTGCTGGCCCGCGACAAGGTCTTTGCCGTCTATTGGGCCACGCAAGAAGCCGATCCGGGTAATCTGATCCAGACCTGGCTCAACAATCGGGGCTACAAGACCCTCGATCAATGGCGCGGCAATGTGCGCCTGGTGGTCTATGTGATGCCCGAACGCCGGCCGACCGACGAGGTCGTCTCCGGCCTCAACCTGTCGTTCGGCCCCGACATCGTGTTGCGAGGCTATCGGAGCGGCAACCTGAACCTCACGGCGGGCGAGGTCACCCAGCTGCAACTGGTCTGGCAGGCCGTCGGCAAGCCGGCGCGGCGCTACAAGGTGTTCATGCAACTGCTCGACGCGCACGAGCAGGTCATCGCGCAGCGCGATGCCGAGCCGGTCGGCGACGGCCGACCCACCAACACCTGGGAGCCGGGCGAAACGATCGTGGACAACCACGGCGTGTTGATCCCGCCCGGCACGCCCCCCGGCGACTATCGGCGGATCATCGGCCTGTACGATCGTGAGACGGGCGAGCGGCTGCGCCTGCCGGACGGCAAGGACCATCTCGACCTGGCGCCGGTGCGCGTCAACCGTTCGCTGACGGCTCCGCCGCTGGCCGCGCTGAACATGATGTACGAGCAGCGCTTCGACTTCGGCGCGATCTCGCTTCTGGGCTACGACCGTTACAAGCGCGGCTACGGCCACGCGCCCGAGACGCCCCTCTACCCCGGCGACCGGCTCCATCTCACGTTCTACTGGCAGGCCAACGTGCGGCCGCGCGCGGCCTGGTGGTTCTCGTTGACGCTGAGCGATAGCAGCGGCCACGCGGTGGCCAACCTGCGCTGGCCGCTGGTCAGCGATTCCTATCCGACCACCGCCTGGATGAAGGGGGAGGTCGTGCGCGGGGAACACGACCTGCAGATCGCTTCCGAAACGCCCCCCGGCGACTACCGGCTCAGCCTGACGCTGTTGCCCGACGACGAGACCGAAGTGGGAACCGCCTACCTCGGCACGGTGAAGATCTCCGATCCCAGACGACAACGCAACCCACAGTAGGGCGAAATTAATTTCGCCCTACTGTGGGGCACGATGAAGACCTCCGATCCCGGATGACAAGGCAACCCATGATCCTGGAAACTTTGATTGTCGGCGCGCTCGAAGTCAACTGCTACATCCTCGGCTGCGAACGGACGCGGCAGGCGGTGGTGATCGACCCCGGCGACGATGCCCGGGCGATCCAGGCCGCGCTCCGGCGCCACGGCCTGACCCTGGTCGCGATCCTGGCCACGCACGCCCACTTCGACCATCTCCTGGCCGGCCGGCCGCTCCAACAGGCCACCGGCGCGGCCTTCTACCTCCATCCGGCCGAGCGGCCCATGCTGGGGGTGATGCAACGCATGACGATGGCCTGGTTGGGCTACGACCCAGGCGAACCGCCCACGGTGAACGGCGACTTGCTTCCCGGCCAACCGGTCTCGTTCGGCGACGAGACGCTGGAGGTACGCTTCACGCCGGGTCATTCCCCCGGCGGCGTCACCCTGGTGCATCACGCCGGCCGCCGCGCGTTCACCGGCGACGCCCTCTTCGCCGGCGGGATCGGCCGCACCGATCTGCCGGGGGGCCACGCGCCCACCCTGCTCGCGGCCATCCGCGAGCAGATCCTGACCCTGCCCGAGGACTATGCCGTGTTGCCCGGCCACGGCCCGGCCACGACGGTGGGAGAGGAGGCGCTCGCCAATCCATTCCTGCTGGGGGCCGATTGGTGAACGATCGCGCTGCCGGCGCAGATGCCGGGCCCGAGGAGTTCCGCCTGCCGGCCGAACTGCGCGATGAGATCCTGGCCCATGCGCGCGAGGGCTATCCGGAGGAAGTGTGCGGCATCATCGCCGGAAAAAACGACATTGCGGTCGCGCTCTATCGCGGCCGCAACGTCTCGCCCACCCCGCGGGTGGCCTACGAGCTGGACGCGGACACATTGATACGCCAGATCGCATTCGAAGAGGCCGGGCTCACCCTGGCGGCCATCTACCACTCGCATCCGGCCGGACCCGCCACCCCCTCCGAGACCGACATCGCCCGCGCCACCTATCCCGACAGCATCTACCTGATCTGTAGCCTGGCCGATCCGGCCCGACCCACCCTGCGCGGCTTCAGGATCGTCGCCGGGCAGGCGACAGAAGTGCGCCTGACGTAAAAAGCCCCCTCATCCCCATAGGCATCAAGCTAACAGGAAGATGGCGTCTTGCGCCACCTTTTCTCTCGCTCGCAGGGGGTCTGCGACCCCCGTCTGGCCCCCGAGACGACGTATTCAGACCGACGACGCCGGTCGCAGACCGGCTGGAAGCGGTTCCAAAGCTTAGCTTGATG
>DAOTZV010000143.1:0-3990 GCA_034434235.1 Anaerolineae bacterium | reverse complement strand
GTGATCGCGGCAGTAGTCCAGATCCACCTCGCGCTCCAGGTCCTGGTGGTAGCCGATGCACACGTAGGGCGACTCGGGCGCGACCAGGATGATGGTGTCGGGCGTCTCGGCGTCCATCGCGTGCCCGACGGCGTGGTAGATGGTCTGCGAACGAATGGGGGGCACGAGGCCCAGGTCGAGAAGACGGATCGGTTTCATGCATTCCTCTTGGCCTGGGGCAATGATATGCGTTTTACCGAGAATCCGCAAGATTGGCCTCTAGTCGTGAAGGCCATGTGCGAAACCGGTGAAGGTTCGGGTCGCCAGGGCTTGCTCAGGGATCCGTCGCGGCGGCTTCAGGTTAAGCGGGGCGTTGTGGTAAGATAGAGAACAGGTTGTGCATCTCTGCGCCGGAAAGGAGCGCTGAAACGATGTGTGACACGATGGTCGTCCTGGGGAGCGCCTCGGCCGATGGCGTGACCCTGTTCGCCAAGAACTCCGATCGCGATCCACGCGAACCCCACCACTTGTTGCGCATCCCGGCGGCCCGCCATCGTCCCGGCGAGACGGTTCGATGCACCTACATCGAGGTACCTCAGGTCGAGGAGACGTTCGAGGTGTTGCTTTGCAAGCCGTCCTGGATCTGGGGTGCGGAGATGGGCGCCAACGAGCACGGGGTCGTCATCGGCAACGAGGCGGTCTTCACGAAGGTGCCTTACGACCGCAAGCCGGGGTTGATCGGCATGGACCTCTTGCGCCTGGCGTTGGAGCGCGGCCGGACGGCCCGGCAAGCGCTGGAGGTGATCACCGGCCTGCTCGCGCAATATGGCCAGGGCGGCAACTGCGGCTACGTCAAGTCGCTCTTCTATCACAACAGCTTCCTGATCGCCGACCCGAGGGAAGCATGGGTGCTGGAGACGGCCGGGCCGCACTGGGCGGCCGAGCAGGTGCGCGGGGTGCGCACGATCTCCAATTGCATCACCATCGGCGACCGCTGGGACCTGGCCTCTCCCGACCTGGTGAACTACGCGGTCGAACGGGGCTGGTGTCGCGGCCGGGCCGATTTCCACTTCGGCCGCTGCTATTCCGACCGCATCTACACCCGCTTCTCGTATGCGGCCGGCCGTCAATGCCGCACAACTGAGCTGCTGCAGGCCAGGGCCGGCCGGCTGACCGTGGCGGACCTGATGCGTGTCCTGCGCGATCACGGCCCGCACGCCGGCCCCGGTTGGACCCCCGCGCGCGGGTTGACCGGCGCGACCGTGTGCGCGCACGCCGGCTTCGGACCCATCCGCATCTCCCAGACCACCGGTTCGCTCGTGTCGCATCTCGCTCCCGATGTGCAGACGCACTTCGTCACGGCCACGGCCGCGCCCTGCACTTCGCTCTTCAAGCCCGTCTGGCTGGGGAGCGACCTGCCGGATACCGGCCCGATCCCCGATGCGATGTACGACGAGGCGAGCCTGTTCTGGCGGCATGAAGCGTTGCATCGAGCCACGCTGCGCAACTACGCGGCGGCCTTGCCGCTCTACGCGGCCGAACGGGACGCCCTGGAGCACGAGTTCATTGCGGGCGCCATGCAACACCGCACAGAGCCGGCCGCCGAACGCGCGGCCTATGCCGCCGATTGCTTCGCCCGGGCGGACCAGGCCGAGGCGCGCTGGCGGGCGCGGCTGGCGGCCGCCAACCTGCCGGATACGCGGTCCTTCCTTCACGCTCGGGCGTGGCGCGCGTTCGAGCGCGCGCCGGCCCATGCCGCGCGGGGCGCCTTCAGCGCCTGATCCGTTCCGGCAAGATGTAGGGGTAGGAGCGACCGGCCGCCGTCTGCAACCCGCGGTCGAGCTTGCGCAACGCCAGGAAGACGCGCCAGATGAGCGCGTCGAAGCGATAGTAGTCGCGCACCTCCTGTACGGTGAGCGGCCGGTAGGCCGCCGCAGCGCGGAAGAAATCGTTGACCGTCGCGACCAGGTCCGGCACGAGGTCCGGCCGGCCCTCCTTGTAGAAGTTGGCCACCAGGTCGAGGGCGACGCGGCGGAAGTCGTAGTAGCGCGTCATCACCTCGGGCAGGAAGGCGCGGCGGATGAACCAGAGCGTGAACGACGGCGCGCTGCGCAGCACCAGCTCCGGGTTGAGCTGTTCCTGGCCGTTGCGCCGCAGCAACGGGGTGCTGGTGTCCAGGTAGATCAGTTCGAGCGGGTCGGGCAGCACAACGGCATCGTCGGTCCACCCGGCGATCACCCAGTTTGAGATCTGTGCGTCCAGGCCGAGCTCCAGCATCCCCTGATGTGTCTGGTTGAAGTCGAAGACCCGGCCGGCTTCTCTCAATACGGCCTGGACCAGACGCATGACCTGGGCCGGCGCGAGCCGTTGTATTGCGCGATGGCCGATCGCCGCTGCCGGGAAACGCTCCTGGATGATGTAGAGCACCACGCGGCCATGGCTGCGATCGGCCAGGCGCAGCACCTCGCCAGGGGCCACGCGCAGGCCGATCGTGTCGCCTAACGTGCGGACGTAGTCCCGATACAGAGCCTCGTAGCGTTCTGCTTCCGCCTCATCCCTGAACATCGGCATCCGTTTGCAGGCCCAACCTTGCGCCTCGGCCGCGGCGATCTCGAACACCGTGCTGATCTCGCCGTAACCGAGCACGCGCGCCGGAATGGCGCTACGCTCGGGATGGCGCGGGTTCAGGCCGGCCTCAAAACGCGCCAGAAACGCTTGCCCGATCGTGCACTTCTTCATGCCTCACCTCCCGCTTCAGGCGGCCACGCGTGGGATCATATGCCTGAGCTGCGCCAGCGCAGCATCCATGCGCGCAAGGATCTCTTCGGCCAGTGCGACGTCTATGGTCAGCGGCGGCAACAGTTGCACCACGCGGGGATCGTTGCCCGCGTAGACCGCCAGCAGGCCGTGGTCGAAGGCAGCTCTGGTCAGAAGCGGCCCGTAGGCCTCATGGCGTAATTCGATGCCCATCATCAGGCCCAACTGGCGCAATCCGACCAGCAGGTCAGCGTGGCGAGGTGTCAGCTCGCGAAAGCCCGCGGCGAAGACGGCGGCCAGTTCCTGCACATGGGCCAGGAAACCGGGTGCGGAGGTGATCTCCAGCACCTTGAGGGCGACCGGGCAGCCCACCTCGGCGCCGCCGAAGGTCGAAATGTGCACGAACGGGTCGCGGTGGAAGACCGACTCCAGTGGTTCGGCCAGGCAGGTAGCTGCCATCGGGTAGATGCCACCGGAAAGCCCCTTGCCGATCACCAGGATGTCAGGGGTGACAGCGAAGTGCTCGATGCCCCAGAGCCGGCCGGTGCGCCCCAGCCCTGCCTGCACCTCGTCAATGATCAGCAGCGCGCCGGCCTGGTCGCAGAGCCGACGCACGGCCGGGAAATAGGCCGGGTCGGGGATGGACATGCCGGCGGTGGCTGGCACGGTCTCGAGCACCACAGCGGCCGTGTCGTCGCCGATAGCCGCGGCGATGGCCTCGGCGTCGCCGAAGGGTACCTGGACGAAGCCGGGCAGCGGCGGGCCGAATCCGGCACGGAATTTGCTGTCCCCCGCCGCGAGAGCCAGGCCGGTGCAGCCGTGATAACCGCCCTGCGCCGAGAGGATGCCCGTGCGGCGGGTGTAGCCGCGCGCGACCTTGATCGCCAGGTCCATCGCCTCGCCGCCGGCCACGGCAAACACGGTATAGGGCAGATGCCCGGGGGTCACGCGCGCCAGCGCCTCGGCCAGGGCGGCGCGCTGCTCGCTGATCAGGTGATGGTTGCCGATGTCCAGCTCGGCCAGGCTGGCGATCAGCGTCTCGATGATCTGTTTGTTGCGGTGGCCGAGGTTATACACGCCGCCGTTGCAGTGGCAGTCGATCAGCCGCGTCTCGCCATCCACGTCCCACAGATAGGGGCCTTCGCGGCGTCCCATCACGAAGTCAATGCCCGCGGCCCGGAAGAAGCGGACCTTGCCCGATGAGACGTGGCGTCCAAATGCGGCTATGATTTCATCCCGGCCACGTGTGGCGAT
>DAOTZV010000142.1:0-17382 GCA_034434235.1 Anaerolineae bacterium | reverse complement strand
TGGTGCGGCAGGTGAAGGCGTTCCAGCACGTGCGCGCCACCGGCGAAGTGACCCCGTCGGGTTGGGAGCCCGGCCAGGTGACCCTCAAGCCCGGGCCGGCGCTGGTTGGCAAGGTTTGGGAAGTGTGGAAGCCCTGAGATGAACGGATGGCGGCCGTTTAGCAGAGCCTCGCCGCGGCTGCCCGACCACGCGGCGAGGCGAATCACCGCAATGGGCGCCGATGCCGTGCACGGCATCGGCGCCCATTTTTGGACTGCGGGGACGTGTCCCCGCTTTGGCTTGCGGGGACGTGTCCCCGCTTTGGAATCGCACGCGGCGCCGCGCGGGGCAAAGCGGCGTCGAGCCGCCGCAAACCGAAGGCGGCGCCGTGCGTTTTGGCTTGCGGGGACGTGTCCCCGCTTTGAAATCGCACGCGGCGGTGCGCAGGGCAAAGCGGCGTCGTGCCGCCGCAAGCCAAAAGCGGTGCGCAGGGCAAAGCGGCGTCGTGCCGCCGCAAACCGAAGGCGGCGCCGTGCGCTTTGGCTTGCGGGGACGTGTCCCCGCTTTGGAATCGCCAGCGGCGATGCGCACGGCAAAGCGGCGTCGAGCCGCCGCAAGCCAAAAGCGGTGCGCAGGGCAAAGCAGCGTCGTGCCGCCGCAGACCAAAGGCGGTGCCGGCGCGCCGCAAGCCAAAGGAATCGCGCGCGTCCGGGTAACCATCTGAGGCCGGCTTGCATCATAATGCTTGTGATGGGCATGGCACCTGGGCCAATTCGGCTCACCAGGCGCTGATGCCCTGTGACCTTCCCATGCCAGGAGCGACACATGTCTGTAGAAGAGACCGCAAAGAACAACCGGCCTTCATTCAACCAAATCGCCCAGCATTTCAGCCCGGCCTGGTTTGCGGCCGTCATGGGCACGGCCGTGATCCCCTTGGCCGTTTCCTTTGCGCCATTTCCGTGGATCCGGCCGTTCGCAGGAGCCTTTACGCTCCTGGCGGTCGCCATGTTCCTGGCGATGCTGGTCCCGTGGGCGTGGCGTTTCGTCCGCTATCCGGCCGATGTGCACCGCGACCTGAGCCATCCGGTCGCCGCGAATTTCTTCCCGACCATGCCCATCTCCCTGATCATCATCGCCCTGGATCTGCTCAAGTTTCCCGATCTGTTCTTTGCTCCAGCCGTCTCTCGCGAGATCGCTTTTTACCTCTGGCTGATCGGCGCGCTGGGCATCTACGGCTTCGGCTTTGCCATCCTGGAGCGCATCTACCGGCACGAAGGGATCAAGCTGAGCCACGCCAACTTCGGCTGGTACATCCCGCCGGTGTCCAAATTGCTGATTCCGGTGGCCGGCCTCGAGCTGGCCCAGCTCTACCCGGCCCGGATCGAGTTGACCTTTGGCCTGTCCATGATCAGCCTGGGGGTGGGCTTCTTCCTGTTCCTGTTCGTCGGCGCGGCGGTCTATCACCGTTACATCTTCGAGCAACTGCCCATGAGCCGTTTCGCGGCGACCTTCTTCATCGGCATCGCGCCCACGGCCATCATCGCGGTAACCCTGTTCAAGATGATACACCTCTTCGAGGCGCAACCCGCGCTCGGCGTTGATCCGCACGCGTTCGCGGCCGTGGCCAAACTGGCCGTCCTGATGAATTGGGGCTTTGCGCTCTGGTGGTTCATCATGGCGCTGCTGGTGATCGCGCACTACATCCGCCGGCTGGATCTGCCCTATGCGCTCTCGTGGTGGGCGTTCACCTTTCCCAGCGGCGCGCTCGCCGTAGCCAGCGGCGCGGCCTGGAAGGTGAGCGGGTTCGGATCCATCCAGGCCATCTACTACGGCGTGACGGTGTTCCTGGTGGCGGTCTGGGCGATCGTTCTGGCGCGGACGTTGCGCGGCGTGGCCTCCGGCCAGGTGTTCGCGCCGGCGCATTGAGCCCGCCTGGCCTGCGGACGTGCCAGGTACCCTCCCAGGTGCCTGGCACGTGAAGCCGCGACCGCTTTTTCGTTCGCGACATCAAATGGGCCGATCGAGCTGGGAAGCCTCCAGAATCTCCTGCGCGGCAACGATGTAGCGTCGGGCAGTCTCGGCATCCCCCGCCAGCAGATAGCTGGCGGCCAGGCGCGCCCGACTGCGCACGGCTTCCGGCAGGCCGCTCGCGCTGAGGCGGCCGATCTCGCCGCGCAACAGCTCCTTTTCCGCGCGTGCCCGCAATCCGGCATCGGCCTTGACCACGGTGCCGTCGTCGGCCACGTTGTCGGGCAGGCCGCTCAGCTTATGCCATGCCGCCACCTCGCTGAGCGGTTGGTCAGCTTTCCCGGCCACGGCTTCTCCTTTCCCTGTCACCTTCATCTCTCCGGCGATCCAAGCAGGGCCGCGACGATCGCATCGCCCATCTGAACCGTGCTCGCCCGGCCGCCCAGATCGGGGGTGCGCACGCGGCCGGCGGCCAGGACCGTGCGAATGGCGGCCACGATCAGATCGGCGGCCTCCTGTTCGCCCAGAAAATCGAGCATCAGCGCGCCGCTCCAGATCATGGCGATCGGGTTGGCGATCCCCTTGCCGAAGATGTCTGGCGCGGAGCCGTGCACCGGCTCGAACATGGACGGATAGCGGCGTTCGGGGTTCAGGTTGGCGCTGGGCGCCAGGCCCAGTCCGCCCACGACGGCAGCGCCCAGATCGGTCAAAATGTCGGCGAAGAGATTGGAGGCCACGACCACGTCCAGGCTTTCGGGCTTGAGCACGAAACGGGCCGCCAGCGCATCCACCAACACGCGTTCGGTCGTCACATCCCGATATTCCTCGGCCACCGCATCGAACACCTCATCCCACAGGGTCATGGCATAGCGCTGGGCATTCGACTTGGTTGCACTGATCAACCGCTTGCGCGGCCGGCGTCGCGCCAGTTCGAACGCATAGCGGATCACTCGCTCGACGCCGGCGCGGGTGAAGATGGATGTCTCGACCGCCACTTCGAGGGGCTGGCCGCGATGCCCTCGGCCGCCGGCTCCGGCATACTCTCCCTCGGTGTTCTCGCGCACGACGATGAAGTCAATGTCGCCCGGCCGCTTATCGCGCAAAGGCCCCGGGACGCCCGGCAGCAACACGCTGGGACGCAGGTTGGCATACTGGTCGAAGCCCTGACAGATGGGCAACCGCAGTCCCCACAACGACACATGGTCGGGCACGCCAGGCCAGCCGACGGCGCCGAAGTAGATCGCATCGAAGCCGGCCAGGATCTTCAGGCCGTCCTTCGGCATCAGCTCGCCGTGCGCCAGAAAATGCGCGCAACCCCACGGAAACGTCTCGTATTCCAGCCGGAAGCTGGCGGTCACCGCTCTTGCCGCCTCCAACACCCTGATCCCCTCGGGCATCACTTCCTGGCCGATGCCGTCGCCGGGGATGACCGCGATGCGATAGTCGCGCATAATCACCTCGTCAGATCGTCAGATCGTCAGATCGTCAAAACTGCTTAGCCCATCCTACTCCAGCAGCGCCCTCTCTGTCAACTGTCAGTTTGGCAATCGGCCAACTCTATGCTACACTCTCGCCAACACCTCTGCTCAACGACGGGCAAGCACTTGCGTGCAGCGTCGCCAGGAGGAAACAATGAGCCAGAAAATCAAGATCGGCGGCATCATCCAGAACGACCAGTTGGCCAGCATCAGCGTCCTGGCCGTCAAGGACCGGCCCGGCATCGCCGCAGCCGTACTCGACGCACTGGGCCAACGCAACATCAATGTGCAATTCATCGTCCAGATGATAGATCAATTGGGCCAGGCGCAAATGGTGCTCTGCGTGGATCGGATGGACCTGCAGGCGAGCCTGGCAGCGATCGAGACGATCCGGCCAGATCTGCAGCCGGCGGCGGTGACCGCGCGCGCGGATGTGGCTTCGGTCGCCATCTTCGGCCCCGATTTTCGCGAGCGGCCCGGCATTGCGGGCCAGATGTTTCGCGCGCTGGCCGCCGCAGGGGTGAACATCCTGGCGATCAGCACCTCGATCTCGACCATCAACTGCATCATCGAGCTATCGCGCCTGCCCGACGCGCTGACCGCGATCTGCCAGCAGTTCGAACTGCCGTAATTCGCTCATCAATCGTTCGCCTATCGCATCGTCGTCTACATCGCCGTCATGCCTCGTTTTCTTGGCCTCATTCTCCTGATCCTGGCGTTGGCCCTTTGGCCGGCCGGCACGCGTGCGGAAAGCGGACAGCCGCCCACAGAGGCGCCGCGTTGGTTGGCCAGCAGCAGGCCAAAAGACGGTGAAACGCCCTGCCCCGACCGCGCTTCCATCCCGCGGCCGGTCGCTCCGGCCGAAACGATCCAACTGCCCATCCTGATGTACCATCATCTTGCCCACCTGTCGACCAACGCCAGCGCGCTCTGGCGTAGTTTGACCGTAACGCCGGAGATGTTCGAGGCCCAGGTCCGCTATCTGGCCGAACACGGCTATCACACGATCTATTTCGCGGACCTGATCGCCTATTGGGATGAGGGAACGCCTCTGCCCGAGCAGCCGATCATCCTCACCTTCGATGATGGTTGGCTGGAGGGATACACGGTCGCCTATCCGATCCTGCGCAAATACTGTATGGTAGGCACTTTCTTCCCGCCGGTCAATTGGGTGGACAACGACAACGGCAAACGGGTGCTCTCGTGGCCGATGATCGAAGAGATGAGCCGGGGAGGCATGGAGTTCGGCAGCCACACGCTCAACCATCATCTCCTGGCCAGGCAAACCGCCCCCCAGATCCTGGAGCAACTGGTCGGGTCGAAGGCGGCGCTGGAGAAGCACACGATCAGGCCGGTGGTGGCGTTGGCCTATCCGGGGGGCAGCTACAACGCGCTGGTGCTGGAGACCGTGCCGAAGGCGGGCTATGGCGCGGCCGTCGGTGTGTTGGCGGGCATCGAGCAAACGCGCGCCGGCCGCTTTGCGCTGCACCGGATCGCCATGTCCTATAACGCTAACCTGGCGCTATTTCAGGCCCGGCTCAGCAATTCGACGTCCACACAGACGGCCGGCGGCCGGCCGGCGCGGCCGCCGCGTTGGCCCTGGCATCGAGAAGAGACGTCTGATCGGTAGCTGACCGTCCTGGAATTCAGCGCGAGGTGAGTTTGTAACTGGAGTTGGGCACGTAGATGATGATCGTCAGGTGGGTGCCCACGCCCACCGTGGATTCCAGCTTCATGACATCGGCGCATGCCTTGATGTTCGGCAGGCCCATGCCCGCGCCGAAGCCCATCTCGCGCACCCAGTCGGGCGCGGTGGACCAGCCCGGTTGCATCGCCAGCTCGATATCGGGGATGCCGGGGCCGTGATCTATGGCCTCGATCTTGATCCGATCGCGGCGCACTTCCGCGACGATCTCCCCTCCATCTACGCTGTAGACCACGATGTTGATCTCCGCCTCGTAGGTGGCAACGGCCACGCGACGGATGATATCGGGCCGAATGCCCAGGCGGCCCAGGGTGCGTTTCAGCCCGCTGGAGGCCTCGCCGGCATGGCCGAAGTCGCGCGCCTTTACCCGATAGCCGAACACGAGGGCCACCTCGTCGGCAATGATGTCCTCGAAGATGTGGCTGGCGCGGTAGCGGTGGATCTCCTCTTCCCGATAGCTGATCTCCAGGCGCTTGAGCATGGCGCGCACGATATCGCCCTGGGTGATGATGCCGACCAGTTTGCCCTGGCGGTCGATCACCGGAAAACGGCCGAACTTGAGCTCGCTGAAGCGGGCCACCGCATGCACCAGCGGCTCGTCCGCGTAAAGAGTCACCGGCCTGGGGTGCATCCGCTCGCGCACCGTTGCCTGGAGCTCGCCTGCGGCCAACGCCTTGATGAGGTCCTCGATGGTCACGATGCCGACCATCCGGCCGTTCTCCATCACAGGCATGCCCGAGATGCGATTGACGCGCAAGAGCTCCCGCACCTCGGCCATGGTTGCGTTGGGCGAGACGGTCAGGACGTTGCGCGTCATCGCGTCCTCGACCTTCAGCTCATAGGCCAGCTCCTGGAGCCGCGTGATCTCTTTGCTGTGCGCAGGCAGGTCGACGGACATGCACCCATCCCCCTATTCTCGCCTTTCGAAGGCCTCGTGCCAGCGCTGGATGGTCAGATCGAACAGACCGTGAGCCGGCAAGCCGGCAACATAGAGCCGGCCGCACGTCTCGAACATCGTGAACTTCGAGGCCAACAGCGGTATCCCCTTCTCTTCGGCCAAAGCAATCGTCTCCGGCGGCGGGATCTTGCCCCGAACGAAAACGATGGCCGCTGTGCCGGCCATTTCCGACGTGCGCACCACCTGCGGATTGGTCAACCCGGTCATCAGGAGCATGCCGTCCTGGGCGAACGCCAGGACATCGCTCATCAGGTCGGCGCCGCCGCCGCTCGTCACCTCGGCCTCCAGATCCACGTTTCGGGAGATGACCTTGCCTTCGATGATCCGCAAGACTTCGCTGAGTTTCATGCCGTTCCTCCGCGATCGCTATTCCTGGCGCCCAGAACGCCGGGGATCGGCCGCACTCTGCCAGCTATCGGGCATGCGCACGGCAACCACCTCGCCCCGCGCGCAGATCTCGCCGTTGGCGAGCAGCCAGGTCTCGACGATCACTTTGCGGCCGTGCACCTCGCGCACCCGGCCGCGCACCTCCAGCTCGATGCCCAGCGGCGTCGGCCGCAAGTAGTCCACTTTCAGCGACGCCGTGACGTAGCGCAGGGCCGGCTCAGAGCCCATCTCCCGGCCTTCGGCGCGATAGCCGGCCGCGGCGGCCGTGCCTGTGCCGTGGCAATCCATCAAGGAAGCGATCAGGCCGCCATAGACGTAGCCGGGGACCGCGATGTGATAGGGTCGGGGGGTGAAGTGGGCGACGGTCTCTTCGCCATCCCAATAGCTCTTGATCTGCAAGCCGTGCTCGTTGAGCCGGCCGCAACCATAGCAAAGGCTCAATTCATCGGGGTAATAGTCCTGAAAAGCTTTTGGAGGCATACAGATCACCTTGCCCGGTCGCCAAGGGGCGACCGCCATTCATGCGACAAGAAGATCGAGCACCATCTGCGCGGCCGGCGCCACGGCCGCAGCCACAGCCGGGGTGAGGCTCTCGCCGAAGGACAGGACATCTTCGGCTTCGATGGCGACGATCGCGATGGCCTCGTCGGCCGGCAGCGCCAGGCCCAGGCGCCGGCCCCAGGCGATGGCCTCCCGAAAAGAGAGGTCGTGGGTTGAGCCGGCATGGCGCGGCGTCCGCAGGTCGCCGAGGGTCAGCCGGTGGATCTGCCCGGGCCGGCCGTCCGGCGTCTGGATCGCGTCCACCAGGATCAGGCGATCGTAGCCGGCGATCAGCTCCAGCAGGCGCAGTCCGCCCACGGCCGCCTCGGCGAAGGCCACGTCGGGCCGACTACAGGCGGCCGCAACCTGGCGGACGACGTGGATCCCCACCCCATCGTCGGTCAGAATGGGGTTGCCGAGGCCCAGCACCAGCGTCTTCAATCTTATTTCTTCACCCGGTCGCTCTTGGGCGTGCTCATCAACCGCGGGTCAGGCGTGCCGGGGCCGCACTCCGGCGCGTAGCAGGTCACGTCCACGAAGACGCACTTCTGCTGGCAGCTCGGGCACGTCTCGGGCGGCGGTGGCGCGGCCTGGAAGGTATAGCCGCATTCGGAACATTTCCACCAGGGATGGGGTTTGCGTGTTGGCATGAACTCCTCCTCGTTCTGTAACGTTTACAGTGGCAAGAACTGGATTCTGTTGACAATGTCTTCGGGTTCACCTACTTTGGCGATAACCTCAAGGTCACGAACGCAGGCTCCGATTGAGGCGTGTAACTGATGGGCATAAACTACACCATAGAAAGGGATACCTTGCTGAATGCGTCGGACAGCTTCAACAAGCAGATCGTCATCCTGAGTGAACAGCACACGTTTCAGCTCAGTGGCTCGACTTAATAGCTCAGGATCACTCCATGCGCTTGCCCCATCTTCGTACGCCGTGAGAACATCTACACCGCGCAAACGCAGTCCGTTTGTGATCGCCCTGAGCACATGCTGGTCCATGTAGAATGCCAGCGGGCATCAAGCCACTCCTTGTTTTCTCAAGCGCGCCGCAAGGGGTGATTCTCCAAGTTGACGCCGGAGGTCGGCAACGCGCATCATCCGTCGCTCGATATCCTCGTCCATTTCTGCCTGATGATCCCAATAGTACGCCAAGGCCGAATAGATCTGTCCTAAGGTCAGATAGGGAAACTGGAAATGAAGCTCTTCGGGGCTCCAGCCATAAGCAAGATGCGCCATGACAAGCTCAACGACTTTCATGGTCGTGCCGGCGATTATGGGAATTTGAGCCTGATCGAGTACGATATGCTCGTATTGAGTTTCGATAAGCATGATCACCTCATCAATTCCGTTGGACTAATCCACATCAATCAACATCACCTTAACCGGGACGGCAGGAAAGTGGCGCTTCAGTCGTTCAATGTCGTATACCAATTGCTCTCCATAGGACACACCGGTAGACATCTGTTTGTGTAGCGCGTGGCACGGTACAATCTCAACGCCCACGTCGGCCTTGTTCTCGTTGAAGAAATACTGAAATTTGGCCATGTCATAAAACATGAACGCGTACTTGCCGAATTGAACCTCAACCAGGACTTTGCCTTTGACGAAGTCAATCTGCTTGAACGCGCCGGGAATTGCCACAGTGCTATCCGGGATGGTAATTGTGTAGATATCTCGTAACTCTGTATACCCTTTGGCCCTGAAAGCATCACGAAATTGTTGGTTCATTTCTTTGGGCGAGTAAAGCTCACGGCCGCGCATCGTCTTTTCTGCGCTGATCTTGCTACGATTGGCTTTCACTTCGGCAACGACCGTATCAATCTCGCGTTCATACTCCGGATATCGCACCTGCAAGATCTCGGCTCCACCCAGATGAGAGTATTCATAGACAATCCTCATTCCTGTGGCTCCTGCGTCGTGTATGATTCCTGTGACTCAAACAGCCGCGGCTGGACTGATGCTGGCCTGAGTTGGACAAGCTGGGGCGGAATACTCACTTCTGGCATGTCGGGATCATACACGGATCTGGTCATAGGCCGAATGCGCAGAGTGCCCCTTTCCGCCATCCCCAGGCGCTCCTTCGCAATGGTCACATACTCCGGCATCAGTTCGGCGCCGATCGCTTTGCGTTCATGCATCAGGGCCGCGATTGCCGTAGTGCCAACTCCCATAAACGGATCCAACACCCAGTCGCCCGCGTCGGTCAGGGCAAGCACCAGACGTTCGACCAGCTCGACGGGAAATTGACAGGGATGGATCGTCTTCTCGACATGGTTTGCTTTGACGTTGGGAATCTCCCAGACATCGCTCGGGTTCTTGCCCAGAGGATTGCCACTGAGCTCGCCTCGCTTGGGCCCTTTGAAATACTTCTTGTTCGGATATTTCTGCGGCACGCGCACGGCGTCAAGGTTGAAGGTGTATTCGTTTCCCTTGGTAAACCACAGGATCACCTCATACCGCCCCGAGAATCTCTTGGAAGCATGCAGGCCGTGCCCAAAGTGCCAGACAATCCGATTGCGCAGATGCAACCCCAGAGACGCAAAGATCGGATACAGGACGATATCGAGGGGGATGATCTCGCCCTCCTCCACATAGTTGCCCACCTGCCAGCAGATGCTGCCATGATCGTCCAATACCCGGACGCATTGCTCGATCACCTGGCGCTGCTGTTCCAGATATATGTCCATGTCAAGGCGGCTCTCGTAGGGCTTGCCGAGATTGTAAGGCGGCGACGTGACGACGAGCTTGACAAACCCGTCCGGGATCTGCGGCAGCAAATCGAGACAGTCGCCTTCATGGAGCACGACATCGGCTGCTGGATCGAAGCGAGCAGAAATCTTCACCTTCTCCACGGAGTCTCCTTGCCTATCTATCAGGTATCGCAAATCTACGATCCTATTCTACGATGCCCCCCGTCCAAAGTCAACCGACAGGGCGCAGAAACAGCACGGCCCAGGTCTGCGAGGTCCGGGAAAACCTCCTGGCCTGGGCCGGCAATCCGATGACGGCATCTTCGGGGGCTCGTCGCTCTCGCCTTGGCCGGTAGCGTCTGCGTCGAACAGGCAGATCGCGGGCCGCGGAACAGGCGCCGCGTCACGCGGCTGCCAGGGCATACGGCCGGATCTCTTGCTCCAACCGGTCCCCCAGCGCATCGGCAGCTATATCCAGGTCATACTCGGCCTGAAGCCCCAACCAGAACTGAGGCGAGGTGCCGAAAAAGCGCGCCAACCGCAACGCAGTATCGGCCGTGATGCCCCGCTTCTTCAACACGATCTCGTTGATGCGCCGGGTATCCACGCCGATGGCGATCGCCAGACGATTTTGGCTGAGCCCCATCGGCTTCAAAAACTCTTCCAATAGCACCTCGCCGGGATGCACCGGCTGTAGCTTCTCATCAGACATCGCTCGACCCCCTCAATGATAGTCCGTGATCTCCACCTCGTAGGCGTTCCCATCATCCCATCGGAAGCAAATACGCCACTGATCATTGATTCGTATACTATACTGGCCCGCGCGATCACCGCTCAGTCTTTCCAGGCGGTTCGCAGGCGGAATGCGCAGATCGTTCAGCGAACTGGCATTATTGATCATACGAAGCTTTCGCAAGGCAACCTGCTGGATGTCAGATGGCAGCTTGCGCGAGCGTCGTCGTTCATAGATCAGTCGCGTTTCTTCGCTTCTGAAAGATCTGATCACAGGGCTATTTTATAGCGTTTCACGCTAAGTGTCAAACACTAAAAGCGTCAATCACTAAGAGGGGGTCAAGTGTGCTCAAGACCACCATTCTGTCAAAAGTTTATCCGCGTTTGACAATCTCTCTGACATTCCCCTCCGCGTCGAAGATGCGCACCTCCAGCGGCATCTGGCCCGTCAACGTGTGGGTGGCGCAGCCGAAGCACGGGTCATACGACCGGAACGCCATCTCCACCCGGTTCAAGATGCCTTCGGTGATCACCCCCTTCTTGATCACGGCCTGGGCCGCCTGGCGCACCGAGATGGCGATGGGCGCGTAGTTGTTGGTGGTGCCGACGATCAGGTTGGCCTTCTTGACCACCCCGCGTTCATCGGTGACGTAGTGATGGGTCAGGGTGCCGCGCGGGGCCTCGACGATGCCCACCCCTTCGGTCGGCTTTTCGGTGGGCAGGTTGCGCACGTGCGGGTTGGTGATCTCCGGGTCCTGGCATAGCTCCAACAGCCGTTCGGCCGCGTAGAGCAGCTCGATCAGCCGCGCCCAGTGGGTGGCCAGCGTGTGGTGCACCGGCTTGCCGCCGAGCGTGGCGTAGAACTCCTCGTAGGCCTCCTGCGCGCGGGGGGTGGCCATGCCGTCGGCCGCGTTGAGCCGCGAGAGGGGCGTGGCCTGATAGACGCCGCTGTCTTTGCCCGCCACCAGTCCCTTCCAGCCGACCTTCTTCAGGTAGGGGAACTTGAGATAGGTCCACGGCTCGACCCGCTCGGCCACCACCTCCAGGTACTCGTTCGGGCTGTACTTGACGAATTCCACCCCGTCCGGGCCGACCACGCGCACCTTGCCGTCGTAGAAGTTGACCTTGTTGTTGGCATCCACCGTGCCCATGTAGTAGGTGGGCAACGTGAAGGCCTCCGAGAGGATCAGGTCCACGTAGGCCTTGTTCTTGAGCACCACATCCTTGAAGAGCTGGAGCGAGAAGAGGCCGAAGTCCACCAGCTCGCGGGCGGTCTTCTCGAACTGCGCCCGCTCCTCTTCGGTGATGCGCTTGGCCACGCCGCCGGGCACGCCGAAGGTGGGATGCACCTTGCGGCCGCCCAGCGCGCCGACGATGTCCATGGCCTTGCCGCGCGCCTGGATCACGGCCGTGCCGGTCTCCACGCCGACCTTGTGGATCAGGCCCAGGATGTTGCGTTCGGCCGGCGACGCATCGGGCCCCAGGACGAAGTCGGGCGCGGCCAGGATGTAGAAGTGCACGGTATGATCGGCGACGTAGAACGCGGAGTAGAAGAGCTCGCGCAGCTTCTTGGCCGTCGGCGGCGGATCCACATGATAGACGGCATCGCACGCCTTGGTGGAAGCCATGTGGTGCGCCTCGGGGCAAACACCGCAGATGCGCGGGGTGATGTCGTTCATCTCCTCCACCAGCCGGCCCTCTGCGAACTTCTCGAACCCGCGCAGCTCCGGGATCACCATGTACGCGTTGGCGACGTCGCCTTCATCGTTCAGGAAGATATCTATCCGCCCATGACCTTCGAGGCGGGTGATGGGATCAATGCTGATTTTCTGCATAGATTACCTCCTCGCCCTATGCAACAGCGACGCCGGCAGGCTGAAGCGGTAGAACGTGCCGACCGGGTCCAGGATCTCGCCCACGATGCGCCGGGCCTCCTCTTCGGTGTCGGCATCTACTACCGACGCGACGGCCGCCAGGAGGGACGCGCCCTGGTCAACGACGTTGGGCGGCGGGCCGTAGCAGCCGCGGCACGGGATGTCCACCCTGGTGCAGAGCGCGCCGCACCCCCCGCGCGTCGCCGGCCCCGCGCAGATGATCCCCTGGTCGAAGAGGCATTTCGTGGAATCCGGGATGATCTCGTGGTAGCGGTAGAACTTCTTGATCCGCTTCTCCTCGCGCACGTGCTTGCACTCGTCGCACACCGTCTTCTCGTTGGCGCCGACCACGCTCCCCTTGGGCGGCAGCTTGCCCGCGACGATCGCCTCGATCACCGCCCAGATCTGCGGATCCTGCGGCGGGCAGCCGGGCAGGAAGTAGTCCACGTCGGTCACCTGCGCCAGCGTCTTGACCGTGTTGTAGAACTTGGGGATGTGGATCTCCCCTTCGGGCATGGGATAGGCCGTCTGCGGCACCACCTTGTCCGGGTTGTCAACCGACTCGGACTCCAGATAGACGCGGCGGAAGATGGCCTCGCGGTCGAACAGGTTGGCCAGGCCCGGAATGCAGCCCTCGTAGGAGCAGGAGCCGAACGCCACCAGGAGCTTGGACTTTTTGCGCAGCAGGTGGGCCAGGTGCTCGTTTTCCGAGGTGCGGATGGCGCCGTTGAAGAAGCAGACATCCATGTAGCCATCGGGGTACGACTCCACATCCTTGTACTTGAAATCGGTCGCCACCGGCCAGAAGACGATGTCGGCCACCTGGTCCACGATCAGCAGTTTCTCGCGCAGTTCGACGACGGCGATCTCGCAGCCGCCGCAGGAAGCGGCCCAGTAGAGGCCCAGCTTGAGCTTTCCGTTTCCTGGCATGGCTCAGTCCTCCTTGCTCGCCAACTGCTGCTTCCAGTTGAGCGGCCCCAGCGCCCGCACGCGCTCGGTGAACTCGCGCGTCAGCTCGGCCCACTTGGGCGCCTCCGCGCCGGAGATCCAGCCCCAGTGGAAGCGGTCCTTCTCGATGCCGTATTGCTGGAGCAGCGCCTCGACCAGCGGCATGCGCCGGAACGTCTTGTAGTTGCCGTTGGTGTAATGGCAATCCCCGGGCGGATGGCAGCCGGAGATGATGACGCCGTCGGCGCCCTCCGCGAACGCCTTGAGGACGAACACCGGGTCAATGCGGCCGGTGCACATGACGCGGATGATGTCCACGTTGGGCGGCTGCTTCATGCGCGAGACACCGGCCGTGTCGGCCGCGGTGTAGGTGCACCAATTGCAGAGAAAAGCCACGATGCGAGGCTCGAATTTACTGTTCGTGCTCATCCTATACCTCCACCTTCTCCGGCACCCGGAACAACCCCTCGATCTGGGCCATGATCTGGTCGTCGGTGAAGTGCTTGCCCGTGATCGCGCCGGCCGGGCAGGTGGCCACACAGGTGCCGCACCCCTTGCACAACGCCTCGTTGACCCGCGCCACGTTGTCCTCGACGATGAAGCTGATCGCCGCGTACGGGCAAACGGACAGGCACGTCTTGCACGCGGAGCAGAGCTTCTCGTCCACCACCGCGACCTGCGGCGAGATGATCACCTCGCCCTTGTTCAAGAGCGCCACGGCCATCGAAGCGGCCGCGCCGGCATGGGCCACCGTGTCGGGCACGTCCTTGGGGCCCTGCGCCGCGCCGGCCAGGAACACACCGTCGGTATTGGTCTCCACCGGCCGCAGCTTGGGATGCGCCTCCGCGAACCAGCCATCGGGCGTGCGCGAAAGGCCGAAGAGCTGCGCGATCTTCTGCGCATCGGCCGGCGGCTCGATGGCCGAGCTGAGCACCACCATGTCCACGTCCACGGCCACCAGCTTGCCCAGGTTGGCGTCCTCGCCGGTCACGCGCAGCTTGCCGGAGGGCAGCACCTGCACCTCGGCCCCGCGGCCGCGCACCATCACGACCCCTTCCTCCTGCACGCGCTCGTAGAACTCCTCGTAGCCCTTGCCGAAGGCACGCATGTCCATGTAGAACTCGTACACCTCGGCGTGCGTCTTGTCGCGCACCAGATGGGCCTGCTTCAGCGAATACATGCAGCAGATGCGCGAGCAGTACTCGTGCGCGTTGGGGTTCTTGTCGCGCGAGCCGACGCAGTGGATGATCGCCACCCGCTCCGGCTTCTTGCCGTCGGCCGTCAGGATCTGGCCGCCGGTGGGGCCGCTGGCATTGGAGAGCCGCTCGAACTCCAGCGCGGTAATAATGTTGGGCGACTTGCCGTAGGAGTACTGACTCAGTTTTGTCGAATCCCACATCTGGAAACCGGTCGCGACCACGATGGCGCCGACGTTCAGCTCCACCACTTCATCCTGCTGGATGAAGTCAATGGCCCTCGCCTCGCACAACATCTGGCACGCGCCGCAGGCATCGGCGATCTGGCCGTTGGAGCGGTCGTACTGGCGGAAGCGGATGCAGGAGTCGGTATCAATCACCGGCACGCGCGGGACGGCCTGCAGGAACGGCACATAGATGGCCGAGCGCGGCCCCAGCGGCTTCGCGGCGTAGACGCCGGCCTGCTCCAGCACGATCTCGATCGCGCCGGTAGGGCAGACGATGGTGCACGCGCCGCAGCCGATGCAATCGCGCGTCTTTTCCATGAAGGGCGGGCCGACCTTGCGATCTACGCCCCGGCTGGAGAAGTTGAGCACGTGCGCTTTGACCATGTCGTTGCACACGCGTACGCACAGGCCGCAGAGGATGCACTTCTCGTTGGGGTCTTCCGCCGGGAAGGGCGGCTCGGTCACGCCATACTCCGCGGCCAGCTCCTGGATGATCGGCACGTTGGGCGTGCGCGAAAGGATCAGCCCCAGGATCATCTTGCGGGCTTCCCGCACCTCGGGCGAATTGGTGCGCACCTCCAGCCCGTCCCACGCGGGATGCGTGCAGGCCGTCTGCAAGGTAGACCAGCCGCGGCGGATCACCTCGACGGTGCACAGGCGACAGGCGCCGTAAGGCTCCAGCACCGGATGGTAACACAGGGTGGGGATGTAGATGTTGTTCTTCCGGCAGACCTCCAGGATGGTCATGCTGTCGTCGGCCTGGATCGTCTGGCCGTCAATGATCAGTGTTGTCTTGGCCATGGCTTCACCTCCCTGCGACCTTGCGACCGTTGCCGTTCCCCGGCGCCTTGGCCGCCGCCGCGGCGCCGACCGGCACCGTCACCTGACCTGCTGCGACTGCGGCCTTGGGTACGACCTGAATGGCGTCCAACCTGCACGCCTCGAAGCAAGCGCCGCACTGGATGCATTTGACCTGGTCTATCTCGTGTGGCTGTTTTTGGGCGCCCGAGATGCCTTCTTGCGGGCACACTTTCACGCACAGCCCGCAGCCTTTGCACTTGTCCTCCAGGATCACGTAGGCGATCAGGCTGCGGCAGGCGCCCGACGGACAGTAGCGTTCGTTGATGTGTTGCTCGTACTCCTCGCGGAAGTAGCGCAACGTGCTCAGGACGGGATTCGGGGCCGACTTTCCGAGGCCGCACAGCGACGTCTGGGCGACCGTCTTGGCCAGCGCCTCCAGCAGCGGCAGATCCTCGGGCCGGGCCGTGCCGTCGCTGATGTGGGTGAGGATCTCCAGCATCCGCTTGATCCCCTCGCGACAGGTCGAGCACTTGCCGCATGACTCGTCCTTGAGGAACTCCAGGAAGTAGCGAGAGATGTCCACCATGCAGGTGCGGTCATCCATGACGATCATGCCGCCCGAGCCCATCATGGAGCCGGCCTCGGTCAGGGACTCGTAGTCCACCGGGATGTCGAGCATGTTCGCCGGGATACAACCGCCGGATGGCCCGCCCGTCTGCACGGCCTTGATTTTGCGGCCTTTGGGCGGTCCGCCGCCGATATCGTACACGATCTCTTTGAGGGTGATGCCCATGGGCACCTCGATCAGGCCGGGGTTGCGCACCTTGCCGACCAGGCAAAACGCCTTAGTCCCCTTGCTGCGTTCGGTGCCGATGGAGGCGAACCAGGCCGCGCCGCGGTTGATGATGTGCGGGACGTTGGCCCAGGTCTCGACGTTGTTGAGGCACGACGGCCGATCCCACAGGCCGCGTTCGGTGGCGTGGATGTGCTTGGCGCGCGGCTCGCCGACCTTGCCCTCCAGCGATTGCATCAGCGCGGAAGACTCGCCGCAGACGAACGCGCCGGCCCCCCGCACGATCTTGATGTCGAAGTCGAAGCCGGAGCCCAGGATATCCTGGCCCAGCAGCCCGAACTCGCGGGCCTGCTGGATGGCGATGCTCAGGTTCTTCACCGCCAGCGGGTATTCGTCGCGCACATAAATGTAGCCCTGATGCGCGCCTATCGCATATGCGCCGATGATCATCCCCTCGATCACCGCATGGGGGTCTCCTTCCATCAGCGCGCGGTCCATGAACGCGCCCGGATCCCCCTCGTCGCCGTTGGCGATCACGTATTTCACGTCCCCTTTGGCGTGACGCGTATGCTCCCATTTGCGGCCGGTGGGGAAGCCGGCGCCGCCCCGGCCGCGCAGGCCGGACTTCTTGATCTCCTCGATCACCGCGTCGGGCGTCATCGAGGTAAGCACTTTTCCCAGGGCCTCATAGCCGCCTACCGCAATGTACTCTTCGATCGAGGTCGGATCAATCCGGCCGCAGTTGCCGAGCACGATGCGCATCTGTCTGGCGTAGAACGGGATCTGGTCGTAGTGCTGCACGGCTTTGCGGCTTGCCGGTTCCTTATAAAGCAGCTTTTGCACCACCCGGCCCTTGACCAGCGTCTCCTCCACCAGCTCGGGGATGTCGGCCGCCTGGACGTTGACGTAGAAGGTGCCACTGGGCTCGACGGTGAGGACCGGCCCCATGCTGCAAAAGCCGCGACAGCCCGTTTCGACGACGCGCACCTCTTCGGCCAGACCCCGCCGGCCGATCTCCTCTTGCAACGCCGGGATGAAATCGGGGGCTCGGCCGTGGAGGCAACTTACCAGGACATCAGCTCGATGTAGTTCAGCCATCTT
>DAOTZV010000141.1:0-4355 GCA_034434235.1 Anaerolineae bacterium | reverse complement strand
CTGGCGGCGCTGGTCGGCCGACAGGGCGTCCAGCGCCGCCTTTTCCTCTTCGTAAGTCCCCTTGAGCCGAAACTCGCGATACACCCCCAGGCCCTGATGCCGCCGCGTGATGTAGCTGTGATACGGCGCGTCGCTGGCCCACAGCATGGTCGTCGGATAACGCTCGACGAGCTCCCGAAAGACGGCCCGGTGGTCGCTGTAGTCCAGGTCCAGCATGGCGGCCGACTTCTCGGCGCGGAAGAGCTCGACCTGGATCTTGAGCGCCGCGGTGTCCACATAGACGTTCGGCAGCGCCGCCGCGCGCTCCAGCGATTCCCGGTGACAGCCGATGCAGTGGGCCAGGCAGAAGCGCAGCTCCGGATGACGCTCGGCAATCGTCAGGATGTCGGCGGCCTGCGAGAACGGGTCGGTGGGATCGGTCGAGGCGTGGAAGAGGATGGGCCAGTTACGCACCGCGAAGAATTCCAGGAACGCCGCGCCCACGTCGAGCAGCGCCAGCGCCTTCGATTGGCACATCAGCGGGTGGATCTTCACGCCGTAGATGGGAAACTCCTGCTCCAATTCCTCCAGGAGCGCAATCTGTTCGGCGATCAACCGGCCGGGATCCACCGAGACGAAGGGCAAGAAGCGGCGGCTGTGTTCCGGGCAGAAGCGGTAGACATCGGCCAACACCAGGCGGTTCTCACGCTCATAGGGCACGCGTGAGATCGGCCGGGCCGCGGGACGCAGCTCGCCGGTCTCGATCAAGGTCGGCAGATCGTAGTGAAAGGCCGGCGAAATGGGAAAGACCACGCCGAAATCCACGCCGTTGGCCTTCTGCCGATAGGCCAGGTCCTCGGCGCTGGAGCAGTAGGGGAAGTTGATCTGCGCGGCCTCGCGCAGCGCGATCCCGATGTGCGAATGCGCATCTATGACTTTGCCAACCAGGTCGGCGCGCTGGAGATGCTTTGCAGCAGCCATGTGTTCCTCCGATCTGTTCCTTTATCAAGTGCACGCGATCCGCACCCAGTGGATGCCCATCGCGGTCTCGTCGCCGGCATAGTATGCGACCATCACGTCGCCGCCAGGGAGGCGGAGCGGCGCTGGGTGGCCGAAGGTCCAGATGCTCATGTCGGCCCAGTAATCGCCGAAATCGCGCGCACCTCCCATGCCCGATTCGGCGCCCCCGCGCGCCTTCTCGTAGAATACCAGCTCCTCCGCGGCCGTCCACGTCCGGCCGAAATCGTCGCTCAAGATGGCCCGCAGGCTTGGCGGATGATGGCGGTGGACGTAGGCCGCGAAGACACGGCCGTGGCCCAGCGCCAGCGGCGCGCAGATCTGGCCGGCGATGCCGGTGGAGGCCGGTCGGCTCCATGTCCGGCCATCCGGCGCCCCCCAGGCGATGTGGATGTCCAGGTCGCGTTGCGCGCGGCGGTCGTAGGTCCAAAACATGGCGATCAGTTCGCCGCTGAACGGCTCCGCGGTCAGGCGCTGATCCCAATAGAGGACGCGGCCATGCGGATCGTGGGCGACGATCGCCAGCTCATCCCAGGTCGCGCCGCGGTCGGCCGAGATGCGCAGAGCGGCATGGTGCCGTCCAGGGCTGGGATCATCGTACTCTTTCCACGCTTCGTAGGGCAACGCGAGCCGGCCATCCTTCAAGGCCAGGATGGCACCGGTCGTCGCGTTGCCCTTATGGGGCGCCAGCGACACCTCCTGCGGCACACTCCACGAACGCCCCTCGTCATCCGACCAGGCCACGAGCACCCTGGTCGGCAGGAGCCCTTGCGTCTGCGGGCTTGCCAGGGGCAACGCCGGGTTCGAACGATCCACCCACAGGAGCGAAGCGATGAGCCGGAAGCCGAGCGACGTGAGGGCGATGCCGCGGATGCGGCCGCCGCTCCCCGGCGGGAAGGCGCCGAAGCCGGCGAAGGCCATATGCCAGGTCGCGCCTTCGTCGTCGCTGATCATCACCCGCACGTCTTCGTCGGCCGAGTCTTTCGAGCTGCCGACGCGAAAGCCGGCGATCAGCCGGCCGCCGGCCGTGCGCGCCAGGGACGGGAAGGTGCAAAAGCGCGCCGTCGGCTCCGCGGCCGTCGCGTCGAAGATCGTCCCTCGTTCAAGAACACGCATCATGCCTCTCCTTTTCACAACCCCCAGCTTCCAACTTCCGGTTTTTAGTTTTTCGTTTCCAGCCCCCAGCTTCCAGCTTCCAGCCTCCAGCCCCTTAATACCGGCCATGCTTTTCGACCAGCTCGCGCATGATCTCGATGCGCGCTTCCTCCGCGTGCGGCGGCACCTGATCCCCGGCGTTGGCGATGAAGCGCGGCCCGAACTGCTTCAGCGCCAGCCAGTCCAACACGGCCTTTTCGAAGGCCTCGCGCGGGGCCTCGGGAAGCCAGAGGTCGGGGGGGACGCCGCCGGAGAGGATAAAGTCGGGGCCGGCCTCGGCCCGGCATTCCAGGGGCGTCAGGTCGCCCATCGGCGCGGGGGTGATGGCATCGCCGCAGTCAGCGCCCACGTCGCGGATCATGCCGATGGCCCCGCGCAGCCTGCCGTCTATGTGCACGGCCACAAATTTGCCCGCGGCGTGTAGCCGACGGATGGCCTCGGCATAGTACGCCCCGGACCATCGGCGGAAGAAGCGGGGTGGCTGGATGTCGCCGGAGAAGTTGTCGCCCATGATGATGATCTCGGCCGGCGAAGCCGCCAGCAGATCTATCAGTTTCAGGTTGTTGTCGTTGATCTGATCCACCACCTGGCGCAACGTTGTGGGCCAATCGGCCGCGGCGTAGGCGACACCCGTAACGCCCATCCAATAGTGGAGCAGATGCCCCAGCGCGCTGTAGCCGGCCGAAAGGTAAACCACCCCCGTGTCGCCGACCTCGTCCATCCAGGCCTGATAGCGATCCCACCTCGGCGCGTAGGCGCGCGAGGCCAGCGCGTAGCCCAACACGCGCAGGTCCTGCTCGCTTTGCACGCCCCAGCGGGTGATCGCCCACGAGTAGGACGTCTCCTCCCAGATGCGTCGGCGCTCGATGGAACCCAGCGGGGTATGGAACCGCCAGATGATCTCCGGCACGCCGTCGTGATAGACCTTGGTCACCTCCGCCTGCACGTCGGGGCCGTAGGTCACGCGGTAGAACGCGCCCAGGTTGGGCAGGTAGAAGCCCGCGCCGACCTGCTTGTGGTAGGCGATCAGCTCGCGCTCCGGCTCCTCGTAAGCCACGCTGAGGTCCCACGGCATCCGGTTCTTGTGGTAGAACCAGTGCGACAGGTCGAGCATGTAGGGCACGACGTCGGGGGTTTCCCCGCGATAGACGGCCAGGATGCGCTGGCGCAACGTCATCGGCATGGTGGTGTTCCTCTTAGTTCAGCCGCGCGAATCCGGTGTGCGCGACCGGCCCCTTCAACATCTTCTCAACCGTTCCTTGCTCCAGGCCGCGCGCGAGGATGGCGAACACATCCTCAACGGCCGCCAGATACTCCTCGATGATCCGTTCGTCGTGCGCGTAGGTGGCGTTGAATGCTCTGGTCGCCAGGAAGCCGCGCTCCAGCATGAGCTGGGTGAACAGGGTGGCGGCCGCCTGGGCCTGCGCGTGCTGGATGGCGAAACTGGTCATCGGGGGGAGGCCGCTGACGGTGATCGGCAGGCCGGCCCGGTCGGCTGCCGCGCGCCAGCCGCTGCGCACCAGTTCGCCGATGCGGCGCAGATGTTGCGGTACGTTGCACGCCCGATGTTTGCGGATCGTCGCCAGCGCGGCCACAGGACCGATGCGCTCGGTCCAATAGGTGCTGCTGATGAAGGTGCTTTGCGCGGCCTCCATCACCGAGCGCTTACCGATGATGGCCGCCATCGGATAGCCGTTGCTGATCGCCTTGGCGAAGACCGCGATGTCGGGCTCCAGGCCGTAGACCAGGTGCGCGCCGCCCGTGATCAGCCGCCATCCCACCGAGATCTCGTCTATGACCAGCGCCGCGTTGATGCGGTTGCAGATCTGGCGCACCCCCTCCAGGAAGCCCGGGATTGGCTCGATGTTGCGCACCGGCTCCATGACCACGGCAGCCAGCTCATCGCCGTGCCGGGCCACGATCGCTTCCAGCTCTTCGAGGTGGTTGTAGCGAAACGGCAGCGCGGTCCCTTTCAGCCCGCGCGGCACGCCGGCCGGCGCCAGGCCGGGCAATAAATGGCCGTCGAGCGCGTGGTCTTCGGCCAGGTTGGCCGCCAGATACCAGTCGTGCCACCCGTGGTAGCCGCAGAACGCCACCCGCTCGCGGCCCGTGGCCGCGCGCGCGATGCGCACGGCCACGGCCATCGCCTCGCCGCCGGTCCGCGCGTAGCGCACCATCTCGGCCCACGGGTGCAGCTCGCAGAG
>DAOTZV010000140.1:0-18824 GCA_034434235.1 Anaerolineae bacterium | reverse complement strand
ACCTCGCGTCGGCGCAGGCCGACGCCCTGTTGGGGCGATTGAAATCGCGGCTAACGGGCGCGCCGGCGCCGCAATGCCCACCGCCGTGGGCATGCACGCGTCGGCGCAGGCCGACGCCGCGCGTGGGGGCGATTGAAATCGCGGCTAACGGGCGCGCCGGCGCCGCAATGCCCACCGCCGTGGGCATGCACGCGTCGGCGCAGGCCGACGCTCAGCCGCAGGCTCCTTAGCCGCGACCTCGGTCGCCCCAAGAGCTCAAATTAGAAAGTTAGAAAGGATAACTGTATGGCTTTAGTCTCTGTAATCCACGCGGTGAAGCGCGCTCAGGCCGGAGGATATGCCCTTCCCCTGTTCGACACCTTCGACATGGCCGCGACCGACGGCATGCTCCAGGCGTTCGAGGAGAAACGAGCGCACGCCTTCATCGGCGTATACGGCGGCTTTTTCGATCGGCCGAACGCGGCCGCCAACATCGCCTACATCCGCGAGGCGGCCGGCCGGGCATCGGTGCCGGCCTCGCTGATGCTCGATCACGGCGCGAGCTTCGAGCAGTGCATTCGGGCCATCGCGCTCGGCTTCACCGACGTGATGTTCGATGGCTCCAAGCTGCCGCTGGAAGAGAACATCGCCCAGACCAGGCTGGTCGTGCGCGCCGCGCACGCGGTCGGCGTAGCCGTCGAAGCGGAGTTGGGACACGTCGGCAGCGGCAAGGAGTACCAAAGCTTCGGCGCGAAGCGCCTCGGCTTCACCGACCCGGCCGCGGTCGAGCGGTTCGTCGAAGAGACGGGCGTAGACCTCCTGGCGGTGGCCATCGGCACCGCACACGGCGTCTACCAGGGCGATCCGCAGCTCGACCTCGACCTGCTGCGCGAGATCCGCCGGCGGGTAGACATCCCGCTGGTGATGCACGGCGGCTCGGGCCTCTCGGATGAGCAGTTCCGCGCGGCCATCGCAAACGGCATCGCCAAGGTCAACGTGGCCACCGAGCTCTTCATGACCTCGGCGCAGCGGATCGCGACGGCCGCGCGCGAAGGGGAGATATCCTACTTCGACATCAACCGCATCGCGACCGCGACCTTTCGGGAGCGCTGCGGTTTTTACATTGACCTGTTCGGCGCGGCCGGCAAAGCATAGGCACGCACGGCCGTCCACCTCCGACGCGTCTTCTGCGGCGCGCTCGTCCGTTCACCGCCGAGGCGCCGAGAGCGCAGAGATGTGATTGAGGAGCTTCCGGAGAACAGCATTCATGCCCGTCTTTGATGCTACCCATCTGATCCGCGTCGGCGTTCGGATGTTAGAGGCCGCCGGCGTCCCCCCGGCAACCGCCGACCTGGTCAGCCGGTCGCTGGTGGAAGGTAACCTGGCCGGCCACGACTCGCACGGCGTGATCCGCCTGGTACAGTATATCCGCGCGATCGAGCGGGGACAGATCAATCCCCACGCCGAGCCGGAGATCGTGCGCGAGACGCTCACCACCGCGCTGATGGACGCGCACTGGGCGTTCGGCCAGGTGGCCGCGCGGCGCGCCATGGAGGTGGCCATCGCCAAGGCCCGACAATACTCCCTGGCCGCGGTGGGATTGCGCAACTCGGCCCACATCGGCCGGCTGGGCGAGTACGCGCTCATGGCCGTCGAACACGGCATGATCGGCTTCCTGACGTGCAACTCGTCGCTGCTCACCGCGCCCTACGGCGGGGTGGATCGGGTCTTCGGCACGAATCCGTTCGCGTTCGCGTTTCCGCGCAGCGGCACGCCGTTCCTCATGGATTTCGCCACGTCGGTAGTGGCCGAGGGCAAGCTGCGGGTGGCAATGGCCAAGGGCGCGTCCATCCCCGAAGGTTGGATCCTGGACAAGAATCGCCAGCCCACCACCAACCCGGCCGACTTTTACAACGGCGGCGTGCTGTTGCCGTTGGGCGGCCACAAGGGCTATGGCCTGTTGATGGTGGCCGACCTGCTGGGCGGCGCGCTCACGGGCCACGGTTGCACGGCCCTTCCCGAACACACGACCGGCAACGGCGTCTTCTTGATGGCGATAGACATCGCAGCCTTCTGTCCGGTGGAGGAACTGACGGAGACGGTGGATCGGCTGGCGGCGACGATCAAAGCCGGCCGCAAGGCACCCGGCTTCGATGAGATCCTCATCCCGGGCGAGCCGGAGTTCCGCGCCCGAGAACAGCGCCTGCGCGAAGGCATCTACCTGCCCGACACGACCTGGCGGGAGATGGTGGAGGTAGCCGGCCAGTACGGCTTGTCCGAAGCGCGGTTATTGGAAGAGCCTCAGGCGTGAGAGAAATGGCCCGCCAGCGGCATCAAACTAAGCTTGGGCACTGCTCCCAGCCGGTCTGCGACCGGCGTCGTCGGCGGGCCAGCGCTATCTTGGGCGGGCCGCCCGGCGGTTGAGTAGGGGCGCGCGGCCGTGCGCCCCTACCCAACCCAACGCGGACCCCGATCAAACCGGCGCCGGATTGCGCGACCGGAAGCCCTGTTGATGCCAGTAGGGATAGGGGGGCGTCCGTGCGCTGACGGCGTCCAGCCGGGCGACCTGCTCCGGCGTTAACGCCCAGCCCACGGCGCCCAGGTTCTCGCGCAACTGCTCCTCGTTGCGCGCGCCGATGATCACGGTGGCCACCGTCGGCCGGCGGAGCAGCCAGTTGATCGCCACCTGGGGCACGGTTTTGCCCGTTTCCCGCGCCACTTCATCCAGGACATCCACCACCCGATAGAGATACTCCTCGTCCACCGGCGGTCCGCTCTCCGCGACGACCCGACTCTGCAGGCGGCTCGTCTCGGGCAGCGGCGCGCCGCGGCGGATCTTGCCCGTGAGCCGGCCCCAGCCCAGCGGGCTCCAGACGACCGTGCCCACCTTCTGATCGAGCGCCAGCGGCATGAGCTCCCACTCGTAATCGCGGCCGATCAGCGAGTAGTAGGCCTGATGCGCCACGTAGCGCGGCCATCCGTAACGATCGGCGACCGCCAGCGCCTTCATCAGGTGCCAGCCGGAGAAGTTCGAGCAGCCGACATAACGGATCTTGCCGGCCCGCACCAGATCGTCGAACGTGTGCAACACCTCTTCGACGGGCGTCAACGCATCGAAGCCGTGCAACTGGTAAAGATCAATGTAGTCCGTGCCCAGCCGGCGCAAGCTCGCCTCGACCGCCCGGATCAGATGGTAGCGCGAGGAACCGACATCGTTGGGCCCCGGCCCGCTGCGAAACGTGCCCTTGGTCGAGATGATGACCTGGTCGCGGCGGCCGCGGATCGCCTGGCCCAGGATCTCCTCGGCGGCGCCGGCCGAATAGACATCCGCCGAGTCGAACATGTTGAGGCCGGCCTCCAGGCAGATATCCACCAGGCGGGTAGCGCCCGCCACATCGGTTTCGCCCCAGGCCTTGAAGAAATCGCTCTTGCCGCCAAAGGTAGCCGTGCCCAGAGTGAGCGCCGGCACCATGAATCCCGATCCGCCAAGCTGTCTGTATTCCATCGCCTCGTCCTGATGATTTGATCTGCCCGGCGCATGGGAGACACTCTCCCCGACCGTGCACGTACCGCATTCTAGGGCGTGGCGACGAACCTGTCAAGTAGCCCGGTAAACGATCCCGAATATCGGGAATCAAACGCCTGACGCAGCGCGACGTTCGTCAATATCGCCCGGGTACATCAACGCGGCCCGCCCGCGTTCGCCCGTGCGGATGCGCACGACATCGTCCACGGGATAGACGAAGATCAATCCGTCGCCCACGTTGCCGGTCTGGGCGGCCTGACAGATGGTCTCGATCGCCTTTTCGACGTTGTGATCGCTCAACACGATGTTGATCTGTACGCGCGGCAGCAGGTCCACCTTGTAGGCGCCGCTGCGGCCCATCAATTCGATCCCGCCCTGGCGGCCATGGCCGCGACACTCTGTCACGTTCATGCCGACGATGCCGATTCGCTGCAACGCGTCCTTCACGTCGTTCAGCTTTTCCTCGCGAATGATGGCTTCGATCTTCTTGGTCATCGTTTCTTCTCCTACGCGTAGGCTCGTTCGCCGTGCTCGGCGATGTCCAGGCCCACCTGCTCTTCGGTCTCCGTGACGCTCAAGCCCACCGTGCGCTTTAGGGCATTGGCGATCACCAGCGTCATCACAAAGGCGAAGACCACTGTAGTAGCGGCGGCCAGGAGTTGCACGAGAAACTGACCCGGATTGCCATAGAAGAGTCCATCGGCCCCGGCCGCGTTGACCGCTTTGGTCGCAAAGAGGCCCGTGGCCAGCGCGCCCCATAGTCCGCCCATGCCGTGGCACGCCCAGACGTCGAGCGACTCATCGAGGCGGCGGCGCTGGCGGAACTTGATCGCGTAGTAACTGATCGGCGCCGCCACCGCGCCGATGATCAGCGCGGCCAACGGAGTCACGAAGCCGGCCGCCGGCGTGATGGCCACCAGGCCCACCACCGCGCCGGTGATGATGCCGAGCACGCTGGGCCGGTTGTCGCGCCAGCTCAGGAACATCCAGGTTGCCGCGGCGGCCGCGGCGGCCGTATTCGTATTCACCAGCGCGGTGACCGCCAGGCCATTCGCCGCCAACGCGCTGCCGCCGTTGAACCCGAACCAGCCGACCCATAGCAGGCCCGCGCCCAGCACCGAATAGGGGATATTGTGCGGCTCCATATGGCCGTTGCCGAATCCGCGGCGCGGCCGGATCACCGAGGCGAACGCCAGCGCCGAGAATCCGGCCGTAATGTGCACCACCGTGCCGCCGGCAAAATCCAGCGCGCCCAGCCCACGCAAGATGCCGCCCACACCCCACACCCAATGGGCAACCGGATCGTAGACCAGCGTGGCCCATAGCAGGCTGAAGATCAGGAACGCCTTGAAGCGCACGCGCTCGACAAAAGTGCCGGTGATAAGCGCCGGTGTGATCACTGCGAACATCATCTGGTAGGCCGCGAAGAGCAAAAACGGAATGGTCGCCGCATAATCAGCGTTCGGCTCGCTGCCCACACCCGCCAGACCGGCCAGGTTCAGGCCGCCGATCAGCCCGGCCATGCTCTTGCCGAAAGCCAGGCTGAAGCCGACCAGCACCCATTGGATGCTGATGAGCGCCATCAGAATGAAACTGAGATTGAGGGTGGAAAGCACGTTCTTCTTGTGCACCATCCCGCCGTAGAAAAAGGCCAGGGCGGGGGTCATCATCATCACCAGGGCCGTCGAGATGAGCACCCACGCCGTGTCGCCCGCGTTGATCCCTTCCATGGTCGGATACCTCCGTTCAATAGAATCCTGCTGGTTTGGACTACAGTGTACCAGTCCGAGGCATCCTCATCTACTACCCATTTGGGTACATCTTGTAATGAACTTGCGTAATTAAAGCGCGACGGGCGCAAGGTCTCGAATCTTGCGCCCGTCGCGATAATGCCTCCTGCTCAGACGAGGCGCCCCCACCTCATCTGAGCAGGGCCAAGGAGGGAAGGAGATGTCACGCGTCGTAATACAACGTGAACTCGTAGGGGTGCGGCCGCATGCGCACCGGATCCACCTCGTTCTCGCGCTTATAGGCGATGTAGGTCTCCAGCATATCGGTCGTAAAGACATCGCCCTTGAGCAGAAACTCGTGGTCTTCCTCCAGCGCCTTCAGCACCGCGTCCAGCGAACCCGGCACCTGTTTGATCAGCTTGGCCTCCTCCGGCGGCAGGCCGTAGAGGTCCTTGTCGAGCGGCTCGCCGGGATCAATGCGATTCTGAATGCCGTCCAGGCCGGCCATCAGCAGGGCCGCGAAGCACAGGTACGGGTTGCATGACGGGTCGGGCGCGCGGAACTCGACGCGCTTGGCCTTCGGACTGCGCGAGCCGACCGGAATGCGGCAGATGGCCGAGCGGTTGCGCTGCGAATAGGCCAGGTTAACCGGCGCCTCGAAGCCGGGCACCAGCCGGCGATAGGAGTTGGTGCTGGGCGCGACCAGGGCCAACAGTGCCGGCGCGTGCTTCAACAGGCCGCCGATGTAGTATCGGGCCAGATCGGAGATCTGCGCATAACCGCCCGCGTCAAAGAACAGATTCTGGCCGTTCTTCCACAGGCTCTGATGCACGTGCATGCCGCTGCCGTTGTCGCCGAAGAGCGGCTTGGGCATAAAGGTGGCGGTGAGCCCGTTTTGCCGGGCCACGTTCTTGGCCATGTACTTGTAGATCATCACGTTGTCGGCCATGCGGGTCAACGTGGCAAAGCGCATGCCGATCTCGGTCTGGCCGGCCGTGGCCACTTCGTGATGGTGGATCTCCACCGGAATGCCGGCGCTCTCGATGGCCATCACGATCTTGCTGCGCACATCCTGCAATGTATCGGTCGGCGGCAGGGGGAAATAGCCGCGCTTGGGCTGGATCTGGCCGCCGAAGTTGGGCTTCAGATCGCGGCCGCTGTTCCACCACCCTTCACGGCTGTCAATGTGATAGAATCCCTCGTTGGTGCCGCTGCCGTAACGCACATCGCTGAAGATGAAGAACTCCGGTTCCGGCCCGAAATAAGCCGCATCGCCGATGCCGGTCTGCTTCAGATAGGTCTCGGCG
Source organism: Anaerolineae bacterium (assembly GCA_034434235.1). Classification (GTDB taxonomy): domain Bacteria; phylum Chloroflexota; class Anaerolineae; order CG2-30-64-16; family CG2-30-64-16; genus CAKZKT01. The sequence goes on along the minus strand of DAOTZV010000140.1, from coordinate 12,282 downwards.
CGATGGGCGATGAAACGCGGATCCCGGCTATACGGCTCGCGGGTGATCGGATCATAGACATCGCCGATGATCGCCAGGGTCGGCACTTCGAAGATGGGATCAATGAACGCGGTCGTTGGATCCGGGATGAGGATCATGTCCGATTCATGGATCTCTTTAAAGCCGCGGATGGAAGAACCATCGAACGGCACCCCGTTCTCGAACGTCTCTTCCGACAGGTTATGGGCCGGAATGGTGAAGTGTTGCCAGACGCCGGGCAGGTCCGTGAATCGCAGGTCTACCATCTGCACTTTTTTCGCCATTTCCAGGACGTCGGCTACAGTTTTCGTCATGGTCAGGTCTCCTTTTCTGCTCCTTGGGATGCAAACTGTACCAAAGGATGCCGCCAACGTTGCGCGTGGCGGCGTCCAAAGGACGGATTCAGTCTATCCGACCGCCGGCGATTTGTCTACTACCCAAATGGGTACTATTGCACAATGAGCGGCCGCCAGCCGCAAGCCAGAGGCTTGCGCTACAAGCTTCCGGCAACACCGTCCGTAGCCGCAAGCCAGAGGCTTGCGGCTACAGGCCTCTGGCTTATGCGCTACGGGCGGATGGAGAGGGCGACGGCCACGCTGTAGACGATCAGCATCTGCCCCGGCCCATAGGTCAACCAGATCACATCGTCAATCAGCCGAAACGAACGGCCGGCGAAGAGCCGGGCGGCCAGGATCAGATCGCTGATGAGGAACAGGGCCGCGCCCAGGGCCAGCGGCAGAAAAGCCGGATATGAGAGCGCCAGCCCCGTGGCCGCGCCGGCCGTGGACGATAGCAACAGCGCATAGGGCAGCGCGGCCCAGTGAAGGACCGTCGGCCGCTGGCCGCGCAACACCACCAGGTACCAGGCGCCTGCGCCGAACACCAGCCAGATGAGCCAGGCGCCCACGCGCAAGCCGTCGGCGCTCAACCCGAGCACGCCGCCGAAGCCCAGGGTCGCAGCGATGTAGGCCACATGCCCCAACCCGAAGGCGCCGATCCCCCAAAGCACATGCGACGAGACCGGCAACAGCTTCGCCATGAACAGATCGCCCAGGAAGCCGAGCGTCATCCCGGCCGCGATGAGCAGCGCAAAGCGACCCGCGGGGCTCCCGGCCGCGGTTGCGGCCCAGGCCCATCCCGCCACGACCAGCGTCAACGACGAGGCCATGCGCGTCCAGGTCGGCATCCGCCCCGCGCGTTCCCCTTGCGGCCGGCCGAAAACAAACCCACCGAACAGCAGCGCGGCCCAGACGACGGCCAACCCAATGAACGGCGTAGACATAAGGCGATTGTCTCCTGCAGATGAAGCCGCCGCATCCCTTACCGGAGATTCTCCACGGCGGCCCGTTCGATGGCCAGCCCCTGCTTGTAGCGCTGCATGAAGGCGGCAAACCCCGCAACGTCCGCCGGATCGGGCGCGATGGTCGTGGCCTGTTGCCCGGCGAAAACCCTGTTGGCAAGGTAAGCCTCCAGAGTCTCACCGGCCGACTTGTGCCGCATGTAGGCCGCCAGCAACGCCATGCCCCACGCGCCCCCCTCGCCCGCGGTGGCCATCACGGCGACAGGGACGTTCACGGCCGCCGCCATCATCCTTTGCCCCACTTCTCTGGTCTTGAAGAAGCCGCCGTGGCCGAGGAGCTGGTCGACCTTCACGCCTTCCTCCTCAAAGAGGATCTCCATCCCGATCTTCAGCGCGCCGAGCGCCGAGAAGAGGTTGACGCGCATGAAGTTCGCCAGCGTGAAGCGGCTGTCGGGCCGACGGACGAACAGGGGCCGCCCCTCCGTCAGATGGGTGATGTGTTCGCCGGCCACATAGTTGTAGGCCAGCAGGCCGCCGGCATCGGCGTCGCCGGCGAGCGCCTGGCGATACAGCGTCTCGTAGAGCCTGGACTCCTCCACATCCACGCCGAGCGCCTCCGCGAATTCGCGGAAGAGATTCACCCACGCGTTGAGGTCGGATGTGCAGTTGTTGCTGTGCACCATGGCGACCGGCTTGCCGGCCGGGGTCGTCACGATGTCGATCTCCGGATGCAACCTCGCGAGCGCCTTCTCCAGCACGATCATGGCGAAGACCGACGTGCCCGCGGAGACGTTGCCGGTGCGCTCGGCGATGCTGTTGGTCGCCACCATGCCCGTGCCGGCATCGCCCTCCGGCGGGCAGAGCGGGATGCCCGCTTGCAGCTCGCCCGTGGGGTCGAGCCGCCTTGCGCCCTCGGCCGTCAGGACCCCTGCCGCATCCCCGGCCACCAGGACTTTGGGCAGGATCTCTTCAAGCCGCCACGGGATGCCTTCCGCAGCAAGCACTTCGTTGAACAGGGCCAGCTTGCGTGCGTCGTAGTCATATGTCTGGCTGTCAATGGGGAACATGCCCGAGGCCTCGCCCACCCCCAGCACCTTTTGGCCGGTCAACTGCCAATGGACATAGCCCGCCAGGGTGGTCAGGTGGCTGATCTGGCCGACGTGCGGCTCCCGGTTCAAGATCGCCTGGTAGAGGTGGGCGATGCTCCACCGCTGCGGGATGTTGAACTGGAACAGGTCTGTGAGCTTTGCGGCGGCCTGGCCGGTGATGGTGTTGCGCCAGGTGCGGAATGGGACGAGCAGGTTGCCATGCCTGTCGAAGGCCAGATAGCCGTGCATCATGCCGCTGAAGCCGATGGCGCCGGTGGTGCGCAGCGGCACACCATATTGCTCCAGGACGTCGCGGCGGAGACGGCTATAGCTGTCTTGCAGGCCGGCCCAGACATCTGCGAGGTGATAGGTCCAGATGCCGTCTTCATAGCGGTTTTCCCACTCATGGCTGCCCGAGGCGATGGGGTTGTGCTCCTCGTCAATCAGGACGGCCTTGATGCGGGTCGAACCCAGCTCGATCCCCAGGACGGTTTTGCCGTCTACGATGGCTTGTGCGGTCTTTTCGTGGTTCATGTTTCCCCCTCTTATGCAAGTGTGTCCGCGGCATGACATACTATACCACGCTCATGCGAGTTACCCAAAGCCAGTTGCCCCGCCAGTCAAAGAGCATGCCCAAAAAACCTTGGTTGAGGGCCGCCTTGTTTTGTCAAAACGCCGCATGTGTGCCATAATGCGCCTCAACGACCTGGCCTGATCGGCGACCACATCCCGTCATGATAGAGAGCATCCCGTGATCCAAAGCAATTACACTGCCCTGCTGGCTCCCTTCTTCCGCAAACTTTCCGACGATCAACTGGCCCGCATCCATGCGGCGAGCCTGGAGATCCTGGAGCGCACCGGCGTTCAACTGCACCATCCCCGCGCGCTCGAACTGCTGCGCAAGGCCGGCGCATCGGTGGATGACGACGGTTGGGTGCACATCCCGGCCCAGCGCGTGGAATGGGCATTGCGGACCGCGCCGAAACGCATCGTCTGGGCGAACCGTTATGGCCAGCGCGTGATGGCCCTGGAAGGCCGCAACGTCTACTATGGCCCGGGGTCCGACTGCCCGAACGTGATAGACGTGCGCACGGGCGAGCGCCGGCCCGGCACGCTGGCCGACATCGTCGAGGCCGTGCGGGTGATGGACGCCCTGCCCAATATAGACTTCCTGATGTCCTTCTGCATGGCGTCCGACAAGCCGCAGGCCATCGCCGATCGCTATCAGATGCAGGCGCTGTTGTCGAACAGCACCAAGCCGATCCTGTTCGTCACCACCGATTTCCCCGGCTGCGTGGATTGCGTGGAGATGGCCGAGATCGTGGCCGGTGGGGCCGAGGCGCTGCGGCGCAATCCGATCTGCGCCTGTTACATCAACGTCACTTCGCCGCTGGTGCACAACGCCGAATCGCTGGACAAGCTGCTCTTCATGGCCGGCAAGGGATTGCCCACCACCTACAATCCGGTCGTGTTGCGCGGGGCCAACGGGCCGATCACGCCCGCGGGCGCGGTGGCGCTGGCCAACGCCGGCGAACTGGCCGGCCTGGTGATCGCCCAGCTCGTCAACGAGGGCGCGCCGATCATCCTCTCCGGCGGCACGCAGGACATGCTCGACATGCGCACTACCGGCGATATTTACGCCGCGCCCGAAAACCGGGTGTTGTGCGTGGAAATGGCCCACTACTACAACCTGCCGATCTTCGGCCTGGGCGGCTGCTCCGATTCGCAGCTCCCCGACGAACAGGCGATGATGGAGATCAGCCTCACCCTGTTGACGGAAACGCTGGCCGGCTCGCACCTGATCCACGACGTGGGCTACCTGGCTTCGGGCATGACCAACTCGCTCGAATCGCTCGTCATGGCCGACGAGCTGATCAACTGGGTCAAGCGCTTCATGCAGGGGATCGAGGTCTCGGCAGAAACGCTGGCGCTGGACGTGATCGAGCGGGCCGGGCCGGTCAACGCGTTCATGCAAGACGACCATACCCGGGCGCACTATCGCGAGGACTGGTATCCGAAGCTGGTGGAACGGCGCAACTTCGAGGCCTGGTCGGCGGCCGGCGGCAAGACCTTCCGCCAGCGGGCGCGCGAGCGGGCGCTCAAGCTGCTGGAGACGCATCAACCCGAACCGCTCCCCGCCGACGTGGCCGCGGCCATCCAGCGCGTGATAGATCGCGCCGCCGAACGATACGCCTGAGCGATTTGACACGCGCGCCATGAACGGATAAAATATCATCGGTTCGACGGGGCGGCGCGAGTCGCCCCGTTTCTGCGACCGGTTTTGGACGGGCCACTCACGCAACGTTACGATCCCCGATGCGACGGCGCTGGCGGGAGTTCGAAAGCCTGGCCGACATGATATCTCATCGCAACTGGAGGATCGAATGATGACTGTACCATCGCGTCTTGCGCCTTGCGCCCCGGAGCGGCTGCTCCCGTGGGCGCTTTGTTTTTTCAAGACAAGGGATTGAGAGAGCCGCAAGGCTCTCTTTTTTTGCCCTGCGACGGCACAGAGGGAAAGGGATAAGGATCAATGCAACTTCCGGGATTGATAGACGTTCACGTGCACATGCGCGAGCCGGGCGCTACGCACAAAGAAGACTGGGATAGCGGCACCGCGGCGGCGCTGGCGGGCGGCTTCACGGCCGTGCTCGCCATGCCCAACACCCAGCCGGCCATCACCGATGCCGCGACCCTGGCGGTCGGCCTGGAAGCTGCCCGGCGTCGGGCCCGCTGCGACTACGGCCAATACCTGGGCGCCGGGCCCGACAACGTAGCGCACGCGGCCGACCTGGCCCCGCGCGTGGCGGGCCTCAAGATGTACCTGGATCAGACCTATGGGCCGCTCCGGCTCGACGACATGGCGCTGTGGATGGCCCACTGCGCGCGCTGGCCGAAACATGTGCCCATCGTGGCGCACGCCGAGGGCCGCACGCTCGCCGCGATCGTGCTGATTGCCGCGCTCTACGAGCGGCCCGTGCACCTGGCGCACGTCTCGCGCCGCGAGGAGATCCTGCTCATCCGCGCGGCGAAAGAGCGTGGCCTGCCGGTGACCTGCGAGGTGACGCCCCATCACCTCTTCCTGTGCGACCGCGATCTGGCCGCGCTGGGGGGCCGCGGCGAGGTGCGGCCGCGGCTGGCCACCGCGGCCGATCAGCAGGCGCTGTGGGACAATCTCCAGGTCATAGATTGCTTCGCCACCGACCATGCGCCGCACACGGCCGCGGAAAAGGATGGCCCCAATCCGCCGCCCGGCTTTCCGGGCCTGGAGACCGCCCTGCCGCTGCTGCTGACCGCCGTGGCCGAAGGCCGCCTGACGACCGACGACCTGATTGCCCGGCTGGTCGCCAACCCGCGCCGGATCTTCGGCCTGCCGGCCCAACCCGACACCTGGATCGAGGTGGATGAGGCCGCCGTCTGGGAGATCCGCGGCGCGGAGATGCATAGCCGCTGCGGCTGGACTCCCTTTGAAGGCCGCCGCGTGCGGGGCCGGGTGCGCCGCGTGGTCTTGCGCGGCCGGGAAGCCTATCGCGATGGCCTTGTCCTGGCCGCTCCGGGACAGGGCCGAAACCTTTACGACAGGGCGCTTGTAGGGCGAACTTAAGTTCGCCTTACAACAGAGCACCTGTAAGGCGAACTCAAGTTCGCCCTACAACAGAGCACCTGTAAGGCGAACTTAAGTTCGCCTTACAACAGAGCACCTGTAAGGCGAACTTAAGTTCGCCTTACAAATAAAAACAAAAGGAGAACGAGAACATATGGCAACCTATGTACCGCCTCTACGCCATTCCAGTCCCTATCTGCCGTTCGGCGACAAGCAAGACGCGCCGTTTTACGGCAAAGACATCCTTTCGGTCAAACAGTTCGATCGCGCCAGCCTGGAATACATCTTCGGCGTGGCGCACGAAATGGAAGAGATGGTGCGCCGCGTGGGCAGCTTCGATCTGCTGAAGGGCAAGATCCTGGCCAACCTGTTCTACGAGCCTTCGACCCGCACCTCTTCCTCTTTCACGGCCGCGATGGAACGCCTGGGCGGGAGCGTCATCCCGATCAACGAGGTGCGCTACTCCTCGGTCTCCAAGGGCGAATCGTTGCCCGACACCGTGCGCACCCTCGAATCGTATGCCGACGTGATCGTGCTGCGCCACCCCGAAACCGGCTCGGCCGCGCTGGCAGCGAAATACGCCCGCAAGCCGGTCATCAACGCCGGAGACGGCATCGGCGAACATCCCACCCAGGCGCTGCTCGATCTCTTCACCATCCGCGAAGAGCTGGGCCAGGTAGACGGCCTCACCGTCACCATGTTGGGCGACCTGAAGTACGGCCGCACCGTGCACTCGTTGGCCCGTCTGCTGACCCTCTACAACGTCCGCCTCAACTACGTGTCGCCGGAGATCCTGCGCATGCCGCCGGAGATCATCGAAGAGATCCGGGCGACCGGCACGCCGCAGGCCGAGTACACCGAGCTGGATCCGGTCCTGGCCGAAACCGACGTGCTCTATGTAACGCGCGTCCAGAAGGAGCGGTTCAGCAATCCTGAAGAATATGAGCTGGTCAAGGATGCCTATGTGATCACGCCGCAAACCATGCAGGGTGCGAAGGAGCGCATGATCCTGATGCACCCGTTGCCGCGCGTCGGCGAAATCAGCATGGAGGTGGATGAGGACCCGCGCGCGGCCTACTTCCGCCAGATGGAGTACGGCCTCTACACGCGCATGGCGCTCCTGGCCGCCGTGCTCGGAAAGGCATAGGTGCGATGGCCGGCTTTTTCACCCGGTTGTCCGCGCGCTGCCGCGACATCGGCTCGCTGCTGTGCGTCGGCCTCGATCCGCATCCGGCCGACCTGCCGGCCGCTGCGGCCACCGCCCGGGCCGCGCGCGATTTCTGCCTGCGGCTGATCGACGCGACGGCCGACGTGGCGGCCGCGTTCAAGCCCAACGCGGCCTTCTTCGAGGCGTTCGGCGCCGAGGGCTGGGCCGCGCTCCGCGAGGTGATCGCGGCCGTGCCGAAGGAGGTGCCTGTGCTGCTCGACGCCAAGCGCGGGGACATCGCGTCGACGGCCGAGGCGTATGCCCGCGCGGCCTTCGAGACGTTGGGCGCGGATGCGATCACCCTCAACCCCTACCTGGGCCGCGATAGCCTGGCGCCCTTCCTGGCCGACCCGCAACGCGGAGTCTTCCTGCTCTGCAAGACCTCCAATCCGGGCGCGGCCGACCTGCAAGACCTGCCGGTGGCGGGGCCGGCCGTGCGCCCTCTATGGGAGGTAGTGGTCGAGCTGGCGCGAACCTGGAACGAACGCGACAACCTGGGCCTGGTGATCGGCGCGACCTATCCCGCTGCATTGCGCCGGGCGCGCGAGATCGCGGCCGATCTGTGGATCCTGGCGCCCGGCGTCGGCGCGCAGGGAGGCGATCTGGAGGCCGCGATGCGCGCCGGCGTGCGCGCGGACGGCCTGGGCCTGCTGGTGCCGGTCAGCCGGGCGATCTCGCGAGCAGACGATCCCCGGCGCGCCGCCCGCGATCTGGTCGCGGCCATGCGCGAATGCCTTACCTCTCCGCGGACGCCCACCTCTCCCCCTACCCCTCCCCTACAAGGGGAGGAGAGCGGAGGCGCAACTCCCCCTTCCCTCGCAGGGAAGGGGGTTAGGGGGTTAGGTGTCATAAGAAAGGGGGCGGGAGGATCAGGTGAACGCGACGAAAAGGTCGCGCTGGCCGATGCGTTGTTGGAAGCCGGATGCGTGCGCTTCGGCCAGTTCACGCTCAAATCGGGCCTGCGCTCGCCGATCTATCTCGACCTGCGCATGCTCATCTCCGCGCCCGAGCTGCTGGCACGCGTCGCCAGCGCGTATGTGGCGCGGCTGCGCGAGCTGAGGTTCGACCGGCTGGCCGCGTTGCCCTACGCGGCGTTGCCCATTGCGACCGCCATCAGCCTTCAGGCCGGCTGGCCGATGATCTATCCGCGCAAAGAAGCCAAGGATTACGGCACGGCCGCCGCCATCGAGGGCTCTTATGCCGCGGGCGAGCGGGTGGTGATCGTTGACGATCTGGCCACGACGGGCGGAAGCAAGTTCGAGGCCATTGACAAGTTGAAAGCAGCCGGTTTGATTGTGGAGGATATCGTGGTATTGATCGACCGCCAATCGGGCGCGGCCGAGGCGCTGGCGGCGGCCGGCTATCGCCTGCACGCCGTGCTCACGCTCACGGAGATGCTCGACCATTGGGAGCGCACCGGCCGCGTCCCGGCCGATCAGATCGCAGCCGTCGTAAGGCGAACTCCGTAGGGCGAACTTAAGTTCGCCTTACGGCATCTTGATGTAGGGCGAACTGAAGTTCGCCCTACATCTGAATCTGGAATAACCATGCCGATCTATCCGCTGTTGCGTCCTTTGCTCTTTCGCCTGCCGGCCGAACGCGCCCACGATCTGACGCTGGCCCTCTTGCGGCTGGCGGGCGGCAGCGCGGCCGGCCGTTGGCTGGTACATGCGCTGTTTGCTCCGCGGCCCGATGGCCCGGCCGTTCGCGCGTTCGGCCTCACCTTCGCCAATCCGGTCGGGCTGGCGGCCGGCTACGATAAGGATGGCCTCGGCTGGCGCGGATTGGCCGCCATGGGCTTCGGCCACCTGGAGCTGGGCACGGTAACGCCCCGACCCCAGCCCGGCAACCCCGCGCCGCGCATCTTCCGGCTGGTGGAGGATCGGGCAGTGGTCAACCGGATGGGCTTCCCCAGCCGCGGGGCCGATTTCCTGGCCCGTCGGCTCGCCGGCAAGCGGCCCTCAGACGTGGTGATCGGGGTCAACATCGGCAAGAACAAAGACACGCCGCTGGAGCGCGCGGTCGAAGACTATCGGATGCTCTTGCAGCGCTTCGCGGGCCTGGCCGACTACCTGACGATCAACATCAGCTCGCCGAACACGCCCGGCCTGCGCCAGCTTCAGGCCCGGTCGGCGCTGGCCGATCTGCTCGGTCCCCTGGCCGAAGAGCGCCGGCGCCTGGCCGACGCGCTGGGCCGGCGCGTGCCCCTCCTGGTCAAGCTGGCGCCCGATCTGGCCGATGCCGAGCTCGACGCCGCGCTCGACGTGATCGTGGCGACGGGCATGGACGGCGTCATCGTGGCGAACACGACGTTGCGCCGCGACGGCCTGCGCTCGGCTCAGGCGGCCGAGGCGGGCGGGCTGAGCGGCGCGCCGCTGCGCGGGCTAAGCTCGGCCATGGTGCGCCGCGTGGCAGAGGCCGTGCACGGCCGGTTGCCCATCGTCGCCAGCGGCGGCGTGATGTCGCCGGACGACTTCCAGGAAAAACTGGCGGCCGGCGCGGTCCTGGTGCAGCTCTACACCGGGCTGATCTATGCCGGGCCGGGGCTGGTGCGTCAGGTGTGCGCAGCGCGCTGATGCAGGGATGCAGGTCGGTTCTTTGACAGAGAAGCATTCTGCCGGTATAATTTTATGTACGGCGAACTTCAGTTCGCCTCTGCCTGCATCATCCTTTGTAGGGCGAACTTCAGTTCGCCTCTGTACATAAGTAGGGCGAACTTCAGTTCGCCTCTATATAATTCCATGTAGGGCGAACTAAAGTTCGCCCTACATAACAGGATCGTTATGGCAATACGCGAGATCATCACCATCGGCCACCCGACCCTGCGCCAGAAAGCGCGCAAGGTCACCCGCTTCGGACCAGAGCTCCAGCAGCTCGTGGACGACATGATCGAGACCATGCGCAACGCGCCGGGGGTCGGCCTCGCCGCGCCCCAGGTGAACGTGGCGGAACGGGTCATCGTCATCGAGACGCCGGCCGATGAGGAAGAGGGCACCCCGGCCGAGCTGTACGTCTTCGTCAATCCGGAGATCGTGAAAACCTCGCGGGAGAAGGAAGAGGGACAAGAAGGGTGCCTTTCGATTCCGGGCTACGTGGGCGACGTGGAACGCCACACATGGATAGTGGTGCGCGGCCAGGACGTGCGCGGCCGGCCGCAGCGCATCCGGGCCCACGACTATCTGGCCCGCATCTTCCAGCACGAGATAGACCACCTGGACGGCGTGCTCTTCATAGACCGCATCACCGATCCGGCCAAGCTGCGCAGGGTGACCGCCCAGGATGAGGAGACGCTCGCAGGGGAAGCCGCCGAGGCGTTGGTGCTGGCCGAGCCCGAGCCGGCGCTGACGGGCTGAGGTGTAGCGCAAGAGGCCATCTTGCGCCACACCCTGGCTTCTGCGCGCTACGGCTCCGATTCCGTCGCGGTGCGATACTGGTTTCCTCCCACCACCTCCGCGTTGATCGTCACCGGCCCCTGAAAGGTGAACTGAAAAGAGGTAGACGGTAGCGGCGAGCCGACGGCCGATGCGCCGGCGGATTCCGTCTGCCACAAGACCCCGTCGCCGGCCGACAGGTAGAGCACGGGGATGCTCCAACACGCCTGGTCGGCCGCGTGGCCGAAGAGCGCCACCCGGCCGGCCGTGACCGCGGCATCCACGGCCTGGCCATCGGCCAGAGCACGGTAAAATGCGGCCGCAAAGGCCGGCGCCAGCGCATCGGGCAGATACGTTTGCATGGCGACGACTGCCGGCACGCCCGCCTGCACCAGCCGGGGAGCCACGCCCGCGAAGCTATCGGTCGGGTCGGCGCGCGCGCTGTCGCAGGCGTTCAATACCGCCAGGCGCACGCTGCTCCCGCGCAGATAGGCCGCCAATACCTCCGCATCCACCGACTGCGGCCTGCCCTGGCCGTCGTCCAGCACGAGAAAGCCGCCCGCATCCGCGTCGAAGCCGCCGTGCCCGATGAAGTGCAACACATCCGGGCCGGCGAGCAGCGCATCTTGCAGCGCATCCAGGTTGGCGACGATCGCCTGGAGCTCCACGCGGTCCCGCAGATCGGCGAGGGCGCGGGCGATACGGTCGAACTCATCGCCGATGTGCAATGTCGGCAGCCCGGCCGGCGAGGCGGCCGCCACGAGCACCTTGAGCCGCCGCCCGGCGACCGACCTGCCCCGCGCGAACGTGCCCAGGAGATGCCGGACCAGGGAAATCCGCGGGTCTTGGGCCAGGAAGCCGGCGCCCTGATCGTCGTAGCACATCTCCCAGGGGATGGCGTGCAACCCGGCCGGCTCGATGCGCAGCCGAATGCGCAGGCCGTCCTCGGCCGCGACGCGCGCCAGAGAGTCGCGGTAAAGCTGCGCCACCGGCCCGCAAAACAGCCAGGCCATCAAGCCCGCGCCCAGTCGACGCGCGCCGTTGCGATCGAGCGCCAGCGCTCGCCAGGCGGCGATCAGAGGTTCCAGGTCGCGCAGCGCGCGGCCGGCCGCCACCACCGGCGCGGCCGTCGAGCCGCCTCCGGGCTCGGCCACCACCCGTATCTGGTACGCGTCTGTATCGCCCGCGGCAATCAGCAGATCGAGATTCTCGTAGCGTTTGCGTTCCGCCATATAGCCGGCTCTACTTCAGGTTCAGGCAACCGATGGTGATGCGCCAGGGCGGGCTGGCGTTATCGCCCTCATCGCTCTCGCGGATCGTCGCGCCATCGTCCACGATAATACCCAGCCAATAGGTGCGGGTCCCTTCGGGCAACGAGGTCGGGATCGGATTGGCCCCGCGCAGACCCACTTCCAGCGATTGGCCGGCCGCCAATCCTTTGACGAAGGTGGCGCTGCTGAGGGCCGTCACGCGCAACGTGGGCGTGGGGATATCGAGCACCGGCGGCGAGAGGCGCATATCCTTCGAAGTGATCTGCTCATCTTCGGAGAGGTAGAGGCCCAGGAAGAAGCCGCCGGCGTCGGCCGTGCCGGTGTTCGCCACGAGCGCCACCACGCTATCGCCGAGCTGTTGGCCGCAAGTGGCCTTGCCGGGCGCCTTGACGATCCTGGCGACCAGGTTCGGCAGGGCGGGCG
>DAOTZV010000139.1:0-29732 GCA_034434235.1 Anaerolineae bacterium | reverse complement strand
TCACGTCCCCATTCTCCACTCGTTCAGATACGCCTCTTGTTCCGGCGTCAGGACGTCTATCTTCACGCCCATGGCGGCCAGCTTGAGGCGAGCGATCTCTTTGTCTATCTCCTCCGGCACGCTGTAGACGGTGCGCTGCAAGCTGGCATGGTTCTTGATCATGTATTCGGCGGCGAGGGCCTGGTTGGCGAAGCTCATGTCCATCACCGCGCTGGGGTGGCCTTCGGCCGCGGCCAGGTTGACCAGTCGGCCTTCGCCGGCCAGGTAGAGGCGCCGGCCGTCGGCCAGGATGTATTCGTCCAGGAAGTCGCGCACGCGGCGCACTTCCACGGCCAGCTTTTCCAGCGCGGGGATGTTGATCTCGACGTTGAAGTGGCCGGAGTTGGCCATGATCGCGCCGCTCTTCATCACCTCGAAGTGTTGGCGATCCAGCACGTTGATGTCGCCGGTGGAGGTGATGAAGATGTCGCCCTGTGGCGCGGCCTCGATCATCGGCATGACGCGGAAGCCGTCCATCACCGCCTCGAGCGCCTTGAGCGGATCCACTTCGGTGACGATCACGTTGCCGCCCAGGCCCTTGGCGCGCATGGCGATGCCGCGGCTGCACCAGCCGTAGCCGGCCACCACCACCGTCTTGCCGGCGATCAGCACATTGGTGGCGCGGATGATGCCGTCCATGGTGCTCTGGCCGGTGCCGTAGCGGTTGTCGAACAGGTGCTTGGTCAGCGCGTCGTTGACCGCGATGACCGGGAACATGAGCGCGCCATCGTGGGCCATCGCGCGCAGGCGGATGACGCCTGTGGTCGTCTCTTCGGTGCCGCCGATCACGCCGTCGAGCAGCTCGCGGCGCTCTTTGTGCAACGTGCTCACCAGATCGGCGCCGTCGTCCATGGTGATGTGCGGCTTGTGATCCAGCGCGGCCTTGATGTGCCGGTAGTAGGTGGCGTTATCTTCGCCCTTGATGGCGTAGACGGGCATCTCGTAGTGGGCTACCAGCGTCGCCGCGATGTCGTCCTGCGTCGAAAGCGGGTTCGACGCGGTCAACACCACGTCTGCGCCGCCGGCCTGCAACACGCGCATCAGGTTGGCCGTCTCGCTCGTCACGTGCAGACAGGCGCTGATGCGGATCCCTTTCAACGGCTGCTCTTTGGCGAACCGTGCCTCAATCAGGTCGAGCACGGGCATCTCCCGCGCGGCCCACTGCATGCGGAAGCGGCCCTTCTCGGCCAGGCGAATGTCTCGGATGTCGTAGTTGGTACTCACTAACCATATCCTCCTTAGAAAGTGGGGATTGGGGATTAGGGATTGGGGATTGGTAGCCCTAATCCCCAATCCCTAATCCCTAATCCCCCATATTACTCACCATATCTTCCAACTCCACCGCGTCCCCAAAATTCTCGCGATAGCGTGCGACGAATTCTGGCAGCGTGTAGCGGTGGTTCATCGTGCCTACCTGCTCCAGACAGTAGGTGGCGGCCAGGGCGCCGAGCCGGCCGGTCACTTCCCACGAGTAGCCGCGCACCAGGCCGACCAGCAGCCCGCCGCGAAACGCGTCGCCGACGCCGGTGGGATCCGCGATGACCCTGGGCCGGGCAACGGGCACGTCCACGCGGCGCTCCTTCGACATGAGCGTGGCTCCATCGGCCCCGCGGGTGACGACGAGCATGGCCACGCGTTCGAGGATGCCGGCCTCGTCCAGGCCGGTCTTGCTCTTGACCAGCTCCAGCTCGTAGTCGTTGACGGTGAGCGCGTAGGCGCCTTCCAGGCCGGCGAGCACCTGCGCGCCGTCGAAACGGGCGAGCTGCTGGCTGGGATCGAAGACGAAGCGGATCCCCATCTCCCGGCACTCCGCGGCGTATTTCAACATGCCGACCGGGTCGTTGGGCGAGATGATGACTATGTCAATCGTGGCCGGGTCCACCCCGCGCAGAGAGAGCTCGCGCGCCCGGCTCATCGCGCCGGCGTGAAAGCCGGCCACCTGATTCTGCTCCAGATCGGTGATGACGGTGAAGGTGGCGGTGAACTCGTCGGGGAAGGCCACGGTCAGGGATGTGTCCACCCCCTGCGCCTCCAACCAGGCCCGGTACTCGCCGAAATCCTGGCCGGCCGCGCCCATCAGCCGGGGCCTCTGGCCCAAAAGCGCCAGGTTATAGGCGATGTTCGGGCCGCACCCCCCGCGGCTCATCCGCTTCTCTTCGACGAGAAAGCTGACGCTGATCTTGCCCTGCTCCGGCCGGATGTGCTCCAGAAAACGGCCGGGATAGATCATCAGGTAGTCGGTGGCAATGGAACCGGTGACAATGATGGACATGGGACCTCGTGAAACGTAAAACGTAAAACGTGAAACGTAAAAACGTCAAACATCTATCATTCGTTTATTCGTTCTCCATTCGTTGACGCTTTACTCGTTGCCTCTCGCACGCGGTTTTCGGCCAGCGCGCAGTAGGCGGCCGAGAGCTCGTAGCCCACGTAGCGCCGGCCGGTCAAGACGGCCGCAACGGCGGTCGAGCCGGACCCCATGAACGGGTCGAGCACGACGTCGCCGGGCCGGGTGTAGAGCAGGATCAGCCGCTTCGGCAGCTCGACCGGGAAGGGCGCGGGATGGTCCACGGCCGATTCGGTGGTCATCTCCCACACGGTCGGGCCGGGGACGGTGGCCTGCGTCCACACCGCCCGCGCGATGGACTCGGCGATCCAGGCGTCGTCCTTGCCGCGGCGACGGGCGTCGGCCAGCTTCTCCAGGATCTTCTTCTCCAGGTCGGCGATCAGCTCCTCGGGCCGCCAGATGCTGCGCGTCCAGGCGACGAACTGATTGCCGGTGATGCCGGTCTCGCCGCCCCCTTCCAGCCGGAGCTGATCCTTGCTCCAGATCGTGATGTACTCGTGGACATCCCGTAAAGTCGGGTTGGAAGCCCGGCCAAAGCTGCCCCAGGCCGTGCTGATGCCGGCCGAGCTGCCCTTGTCCCAGATGATGTGGCCGCGATGGAGCCACGTCTGCCCGCTCGTCCGCAACTGTTCGTCGATCAGGCTCACCAGCGACAGGTACGGCTTGCGGTCGGTGTTGGCCACGTTGACGCACAGCCGGCCGCCGGGCACCAACACGCGATAGCACTCCCGCCACACCGCGTTGAGCAGAGCGATGTACTCGTCCAGGCTCAGGTTGTCGTTGTGGTCGGCGTACTCCTTTGAGACGTTGTACGGCGGCGACGTCACTACCAGATGCACCGACCCGTCGGGCACGGCATCCATGCGCCGCGCGTCGCCGCAAAAGATGCGATCAAGCCACCGGTCGCTTCGTTGCCCTTGAGCCATATTCGCCACTGCATGCCTCGTTGAAAGGGATTGGGTATTGAGGATTGGATTGGTCCCCTTGATTCCTGGTGTCCAATCCCTAATACCTAATCCCCAACCTCCGCTGTTCCGCCGCCTCCACCGCCCTCCGCAGGCTCAGCTCGAACGGCGGATAGCAGATCCCCTCTTCGGTGATGATGCCCGTCAGGTAGCGGTGCGGCGTCACGTCGAAGGCCGGGTTGTAGACGGGCACGCCGTCGGGCGCGATCTGCTCCGCGCCGACGTGCGTCACCTCGCGGGCGTCGCGCTCTTCGATGGGGATCAGGTCGCCGTGCGCCAGGCTCAGGTCGATCGTGGGGGTCGGCACGACGGAATAGCAGGGGATGCCGTTCTCGCGGGCGATCACCGCCAGCTTATACGAGCCGATCTTGTTGGCCACGTCGCCGTTGGCCGCCACCCGATCCGCGCCGAAGAGCACCAGGTCCACCTTGCCCAGGCGCATGAGCATCCCGGCCGCGTTGTCGGCGATCAAGGTCATCGGGATGCCGTCGCGCATCAGCTCCCAGGCCGTGAGGCGCGCGCCCTGCAGGCGGGGACGCGTCTCGTCCACCCACACGTGCACCTGCTTGCCCTGCTCCACCGCGGCGCGCACCACGCCCAACGTCGTGCCGTAGTCCACCGTGGCCAGCGCGCCGGCGTTGCAGTGCGTCAGGATGTTCGCCCGTTGCGGCACGATCTCCGCGCCGAACCCGGCCATGCGCCGGTTGATCTCCACATCTTCGTCGGCGATGCGCTGGGCTTCGGCCAGGACGGCCGCGCGGAGCGCGACGACGGACGCGCGCTCGCTGGCGGAAGAATGCGCGGGCGCTGCGGAAGCGCCCGGCGCGTACCGACGCGCCCGCTCCATGATGCGCGCCGTGGCCCAGCTCAGGTTGACGGCGGTCGGCCGGGCCGCGTCGAGCACGGCCTTGGCCCGCGCCAGGTCTTCCAGCAATGCTTCGACGTCGGTCGCGGGGCTTTGCTGTGCGGCCAGCGCCATGCCGAACCCGGCCGCCGCGCCGATGGCCGGCGCGCCGCGGATGACCATGTCGCGGATCGCCGCCGCCACCTCGCGGTAGTCGCGATAGCTCTGTACCTCGAAGCGCAGCGGCAAGATCCGCTGGTCTATCATCTTGACCTGATCATCTTCCCACCAGATGGTGCGTGTCATACGGGCTCCATGCTGATCTTTCGGATCGTTAAACAAAAAGCCCTCCAAGAGGAGGGCAAACACGACGTTAAAGCCGACCTCTCATCTTTCAACCGTAACGGTTGTCGGAATTGGCACCTGCCTGGGAGATCGGAGATCAGAGATCAGGGATGGAAGATCAGGGAAATGTATCCTCTGATCTCTAATCCCCAATTCCTAATCCCCAGTTTGCAACCGGTCTCCGGGGCTCCAGGTGGTTGCCGGGGGTTCACAGGGCCGATCCCTCCCCCCCTCTGGATGAGTTGTCCAGGGCGATTCGATTGTCAAAGGCATCGCTCTCAACAAGCGATGTGCGAGTGTAGCACACGAGCGCGAATTTGTCAAAGAACGGCCGGGCCCAATCAGCAATTTCAAATGTACCGGGCGCGTTTTTGGCGCGCCGTGCGGCCGGCGCAATGGTCGCCCGGCGATCAATCGCCGGGCTACGACGCGGCGCCCCGTGAACGGGGCTGGATGGGCGCCGATGCGCGGGGCCGCCCGGCGATCAATCTCCACGCGCATCGGCCTCCGGCGGGTCCACATCTGGAGTTGCTGCCGCCCTTGACAAGACCGTGAAACTCGCTACAATATCAATCCTGATCGCCCGTTTCTCCGTTTTGCTTCGTAACCTGCGCGTCGAACGCGCAAGCGCCCGATGCGGAACGAACTCCGCAGTGCGCAATATCTGGCCTTTGGCTCTGTCCTCCAGCGCCGCTGTCGTCGCTTGACAGAAAACGATTTTGCTTTGGGAGAAACCATGACTTCCCTGGAACGCGTCTATCGCATCATTGACGAGCAATTCGACACCCACCTGGAACGCGTGCGCGCCCTGGTCCGTCAGCCGTCCATCAGCGGCGACGGCACCGGCATGGCCGAGACGGCCGCTATGGTCGCCGACCTGATCGTCGAGGCCGGCGGCCACGCCGAGATCGTGCCCACTCCCGGCTGGCCGGTCGTCTACGGCGAGATCAACGTCGGCGCGCCGAAGACGCTGCTGGTCTACGGCATGTACGACGTGCAGCCGGTGGCCGGCGAGAAGTGGAGCGTGCCCGACCCGTTCGGCGGCCACCTGATGGATATGCCCAACCTGGGCACATGCCTGGTCAATCGGGGCGTCGCCAACCAAAAGGGCCCCCTGGCCAGCTTCTTCAACACCCTGGCGGCGTTTCGGGCCGCCGGCCAACCCTATCCGGTCAACTTCAAGTTCATGATCGAAGGGGAAGAGGAGCTGGGCAGCCGCAACCTGCCGGGCTTCGTGGCCCAAAACCGGGAGCGCCTGAAGGCGGACTTCGCCTACTTCGCCCACTTCTCGCAAGATCCTACCGGCAAGGTGATCATGTACCTGGGCGTCAAGGGGATCCTCTTCCTGGAGCTGATCGCCCGCGGGGGCGATTGGGGCGGCCCCACCTCGCGCGGCATCCACGGCTCCAACGCGGTCTGGATCCACAGCCCCACCTGGGTCCTGGTGCACGCGTTGGCCACCATGGTCACGCCCGATCAGAAACACGTGCTGATCGACGGCTTCTACGACGACATCGTCCCGCCCAGCGCCGAGGACGAAGCGCTGCTCGAACGGCTGATCACCACCTTCACGCCGGAAACCCAACTGGCCGAGTACGACGTGCGCCGCTTCAAGTACGACCTGACCGGCGTGCCGCTCTTGCGCAAGTACCTCTACCAGCCGCAACTGAACATTGACGGCATCATCTCCGGCTACACGGGCGAGGGCACGAAGACCCTCTTGCCGCACGAGGCGCGCGCCAAGATTGATATCCGCATGGTGCCCAACATGCGCCCCGAACGGATGCTCCAGTTGGTCAGGGATCACCTGGCCCGCCACGGCTTCGCGGACAAGATCGAGGTCAAGGTCCACGACGGCTACCCGCCCGGCAAGGCCGGCCTGAGCAACAACCCCGCCGCGCAGGCGATGCTCAAGGCCTACCGCGACCTCGGCTTCGAGCCGGAGATCTGGCCGCACCTGGCCGGATCGGCGCCCTTCTACCTGTTCACCGAGGTGTTGGGCATCCCGGTGGTCATGGGCGGGCTGGGTCAGGGCGGCCGCCAGCACAGCCCCGACGAGTACGCCACGGTGGAAGGGATCCGCATGTGCGAAAAGTCCATCGCGGCCTTCCTGGTCAATCTGCCGCGCGAGTAGAAGATGACGAAGTACATCTTGCGCCGCCTGCTCATCTCCATCCCCGTGCTGTTCGGCGTCACGGTGATCGCCTATTTCATCATGACCCTGGCGCCCGGCGATGCCGTGGACATGCTCATTGATCCCGGCCTCAGCCCGGAGGATATCGCGCTCAAGAAGCAAGCCCTGGGCCTCGACCAGCCCGTCGTTGTCCAGTATGTCCGCTGGCTGGGACAACTGGCGCAGGGCAACCTGGGCTATTCGTTCAACAACCGTCGGCCGGTGACCGAGCGCATCGGCGAGCGCCTCGGCTCGACCCTGATGCTGGCGTTCTCGGCGCTGCTCTTCTCCTACCTGCTCGCCATCCCGATCGGCGTCCTGGCCGCGGTGCGCCAGTATTCGATCTGGGATTACATCGCCACCGTGTTTTCCTTCCTGGGCGTCTCGGTGCCGTCCTTCTTCTTCGGCCTGTTGTTGATCTATTTCTTCGCGCTCAAGCTCGACTGGTTCCCCACCGGCGGCACGCACACCATCGGCGCGCCCTTCTCGCTTGCCGACCGCTTCGCGCACCTGATCCTGCCGATGACGGTGCTCAGCCTGCAGAACATCGGCGCGGTCATGCGCTACACCCGGTCGAGCATGTTGGATGTCATCCACCAGGACTACATCCGCGCCGCCCGCGCCAAGGGATTGCAGGAGCGCGTGGTGCTGTTCCGCCACGCGCTGCGCAACGCGCTGATCCCGGTCATCACCCTGGCCGGCCTGCAGTTTCCGTTCCTGCTCGGCGGCGCGATCATCACCGAGCAGATCTTCAACTGGCCGGGGATGGGCCGCCTGGCGGTCGAGGCGATCACCCAGCGCGATTATCCCACCATCATGGGGATCAACTTGCTGGCGGCCATCATGGTGATCATCGGCAACCTGCTGGCGGATGTGATGTACGGCGTGGTGGATCCGCGCATCCGTTACGAGACCGGCCGCTAGCCGGGGAACGTTCGTTCAGGAGTTGTCTGTGGCATTCGATGAAAAGTTTTCGCTCCCGCGCTCGGAAGAGCCCCTCCGCGAGGCCCTGTTGGTCGGCGAGATGCGCCATGAGGCGGTGCCGATGCGCGTGCTCATCTGGCGGCGCTTCATCCGCCACCGCCTGGCGCTGATCTCCAGCGGCGTGCTCCTGGTGATCGTCCTGGTCGCCCTCCTGGCCGATCAGATCGCGCCCTATGACCCGACCTTCATTGACCCGCTGGTCTTCGACGAAGCGCCGACCCCCGCGCACCCTCTGGGCACCGACCGCGTCGGCCGGGACGTGTTGAGCCGGCTGATCCACGGCGGCCGCATCTCCCTCTCGGTCGGGGTCGTCGCGGTGAGCATCTACATGGTGATCGGCGTGGCGCTGGGCGCGCTGGCCGGCTTCTACGGCGGCTGGATAGACAACGTGATCTCCCGCCTCATAGATGTCGTGCTTTCCTTCCCCACGCTCATGTTGATCCTGGTCCTGGTATCCCTGTTGGGGCCGGGATTGCAGAACATCATGCTCGTGCTGGGCCTGTTGGGATGGCCGCAGGTGGCGCGCATCGTGCGCGGGGAGGTGTTGCGGCTGCGCACCAACGATTTCGTGTGGGCCGCGCGCATGATCGGCGCGCCGAACGGCCGCATCATCACGCGCCACATCCTGCCCAACGCGATGGGGCCGCTGCTGGTGGCCGCCACCTTCGGCGTGGCCTCGGCCATCCTCTCGGAGTCGGCCCTCAGCTTCCTGGGGCTGGGCGTTCAGCCGCCCACCGCCAGTTGGGGGCAGATGCTCAACGACGCGCAATCGTTGACGATCCTGGAATCGAAGCCGTGGCTGTGGATCCCGCCCGGCATGATGATCCTGATCTCGGTGCTGAGCATCAACTTCATCGGCGACAGCCTGCGGGATGCGCTCGATCCGCAGTTGCGTCGGTAAATCTTCTCAACTCAAAGGAGCAGATATGAAGGAGCAACGGTTGTTCAAGCTGCTGTCGGCCATGATGCTCGTCGTCATGCTGATGAGCACCATCGCAGGGTGCGCGCCGGCCGCCACGCCGGCCGCGTTGCCCACGGCCACCCGGCCGGCCACCCTGGTCGCGCCGCAATTGCCCACGGCGACTGCCGCGCCGGTCGCCACCAAGGCCCCCGAGGCAACCAAGGCCCCTGAGGCGACTAAAGCCCCGGAGGCGACCAAGGCGCCGGAGCCCACCAAGGCGCCGGCCGCGCCGGCCGTCAAGGAAGGCGGCAAGGTGACGATCGCCATGTGGAGCCCGCCCAACAACTTCAACGCGATCAACACCGATTCCAGCTACGGCTACTTCAACGTGGCCATCGTCTTCGATACCCTGGTCACCTTCGACGAGAAGGTGAACTTCGTGCCGCGGCTGGCCGAAAAGTGGGACGTGAGCGCCGACAAGACGACCTTCACCTTCCACCTGAACCCGAAGGCCAAGTGGCATGACGGCACGCCCGTCACCGCGGCCGATGTCGAGTTCACCATCTGGGCCATCACCCATCCCAAGATCGAGTCCAACCGCGGCGCGAACGTCTCGCCGCTCAAGGGGCTGAAAGGCTCGAAGCGCGCCGAGGGGGTCGAGACGGTCGAGGGCGTCAAGGTGATAGACGATCACACGATCCAGTTCATCACCAAGAACCCGGTGGATCCGCTCTTCCTGCTGGAGCTGATCGGCACCGGCATCTACATCATCCCGAAGCACGTCTTGAAGGATGTGCCGCCCGATCAGTTCAGCAAGGCGGACTTCTGGATGAAGCCCACGGTGGGCACCGGGCCGTTCAAGTTCGTCAAGTATGAGACCGGCCAGTTCATCGAGTACACCCGCAACGACGACTACTACCGCGGCAAGCCGCACCTCGACAAGCTGATCGTCAGCATCGTCACCCCGGCCACCATGGTCGCCCAGCTCGAGAAGGGCGAGGTGGACATGGCCGCCGGTGGCGGCATCGGCGACATCCCGCTGGACGACTGGGAGCGGGTCAAGGCGTTGCCCAACGTCAAGGCCTACAGCTACCAGGACAACGGCTATCAGTACATGATCATCAACGGCGACCAGACCAAGGTATGGGCCGACAAGCGGGTTCGCCAGGCGCTGGCCTATGCCATCAATCGCCAGCTCATCGTGGATAAGTTGCTCAAGGGCCAGGGCGTGGTGAGCCAGGGGCCGATCATCCCGGTGACCTCCTACTACAACCCGAAGGTCGAGGGCAAGTATCCGTACGATGTCGAGAAGGCCAAGGCGCTCCTCAAGGAGGCCAACTGGGACGCCAGCAAGGAATACGCGCTCCTGGTGCCCACGGGCAACATCGTGCGCGAGCTCTCGGCCGACATCATCCAGGCGAACCTGGCCGCGGCCGGCGTCAAGGTGAAGATCGAGAAGATGGACTTCCCCACCATGATGGCCCGCTTCGGCAAGGGCGAGTTTGATCTGGGCCTGGTCGGCTGGGGCGGCGTGCTCGACCCGGACGTGCGGTCGCAGTATCAGACCGGCGGCCAGTACAACTTCGGCAAGTTCAGCAGCAAGGTGCTGGACGAGCTGCTGGAGAAGGGCGCCAACACGGCCGATACCGCCGAGCGCAAGAAGATCTACGACGAGTTCCAGATCCAGTTCCTGGAAGAGATGCCGATTGTGCCGCTTTACTGGCCGCTGCGCCTGGTGGCCATGAACAAGCGCGTCAACAACGCCAGCCACATGATCACGACCAACGCCCTCCTGCGCAACATGCACGAGTGGTGGGTGTCGGACGGCAAATAAGCGCCTCAGTTGTTCGATGCTTCACGTGCCAGGCACCTGAGAGGGTGTCTGGCACGTTCTTACAGGAGCGTTCGCGTGAAAGTCAAACCCTACAACGGCTATCAGTCCTTCCAGTACCTCGAGCCGGGTGTGGATTATCAGCCCTTCAAGCTGGCGAAGCAGATCGGCCGGGTCGAGCCGTACATCTATCCGGTGACCGAGGCACAGGAAGCCGAGGTGCAACGGCTGCTCGAGGAAAACATCGTCTTTTCCCTGCACGACCACACCTTCGTGACCCCCGAAGACATCACGCAGATCTTCGAATACAACCGGCTGGGGCGCAACTGGACCGGCTACGAGGGGCTGAGCGTCTCGGGGCTCGATGTGGTGGTCGAGAACTTCATGGACGGGACGGCGATGATCACCTCGCGGGCCGGCTGGAAGTGGACCGACGTCATCCACGACATCGGCATCCGCTTCAGCGATTTCGCGCACCAGGACCTGATCCTGGTGGCCGGCACCCTCGACGACATCTATCGGGCGAAGCGCGAGGGCAAGATCGCGTTGATCCCCTGTCTGGAGGCGGCCACCCCCATCGAGAACGAGCTCGATCGCGTGGACGTGCTCTACGGCCTGGGCATTCGCATCATGGGCATCACCTACTCCGAGTCGAACGCGCTGGGTTCGGGCCTGCGCGAGGCCAACGACGGCGGCCTGACGCAGTTCGGCCGGCAGGTGGTGCGGCGCATGAATAAGCTTGGCATGACCATAGACACCTCGCATTGCGGGGACAAGACGACGCTGGACGTGATCGAGGCCAGCGAGAAGCCGACCTTCATCACGCACGTCGGCGCGCGGGCGCTGTGGAACACCAACCGCCTGAAGACCGACGATGCGCTGCGGGCATGTGCCGAGAAGGGCGGGGTGATCGGCATCGAGGCCGCGCCGCACACCACGTTGACCAAAAACCACCCGTTGCACTCCATCGAATCGTACATGGAGCACTTCGAGTACGTGGCGAACCTGGTCGGCATTGACCACGTCGCGTTCGGGCCCGACACCCTCTTCGGCGACCACGTGGGCCTGCACCATGTCTTCGCGGCGGCCCTTTCGATCAGCGCGGCGCGCGGCGGAGTGCAATTCGAGGAGGTGCCCTACGTCAAGGGGCTGGAGAACCCGGCCGAGGTCTTCCCCAACGTGACCCGCTGGCTGGTGGCCCACGGCTACAAGGCGGAGGAGATCGCGAAGGTGCTGGGGCTCAACGCCCTGCGCGTGCTCAAGGAGACGTGGGCGCGTTGATCGGATGGCGAGCGCAGACTTCCTGCGAGCCTGAGGCTCTCAGCCGGTCTGCGACCGGCGTCGTTGGCCTGAACACGTCGTCTCAGGCGGCCAGGCGGGGGTCGCAGACCCCCTGCGAGCGCGAGAAAATGTTGCACGTTGACAGAAAAGCGCTTAAAATAACTATCGGCTGATGGCGATTGACCGATCGCATGGGCGTTTTTGCGTGGGCAGCTCTGGCCGATTTTTGGACAGAGAGGAGTAGAGGAGGATGGTTACCGGAGTCATTGGGCCCGCCAGAGAGCTTTCAGATGGGGCACAGGAAAACGCGGAGCTGCGACGCCGCGATGCGATCCTCGAAGCAGTCGGGTTCATCGCCGAGCGCTTTCTGCGCGATGAGGATTGGGAGGAGAGCATCCAGGATGCGCTGGCGCGGCTGGGGCGGGCGGCCGGCGTCAACCGGGTCTACATCTTCGAAAACCGGCCGGGCCCCGACGCCGCGATCTTGACCGGCCAGCGCTACGAGTGGGTCGCCCCGGGCATCGTGCCGCAGATAGACAATCCGGACCTCCAGGATTTTCCCCTGCGCGCGGCCGGCTTCGGCCGCTGGGAGGAGGTATTGGGCCGCGGGGATCTGATTTACGGCCATATCCGCGATTTCCCTCCCAGCGAACGCGAAGTGCTGATGGCCCAGGACATCAAGTCCATCGCGGTCGTGCCGATCTTCGTCGAACAGAAGTGGTGGGGGTTCATCGGATTCGACGCCTGTTCGGCCGAGCGCGAGTGGTCGGCTGCCGAGACCGATGCTCTGCGCATCGTAGCGGGCATCTTGGGCGCGGCTATCCAACACCAGAGAGTGCAGGCGGCGCTGCGCGAGGCGCTGGCCGAGCTGCAGCGCTCCAACGCCGACCTGGAGCAGTTCGCCCACGTGGCCTCGCACGACCTGCAAGAACCGCTGCGCATGGTCATCGGCTTCCTCGACCTGTTGGCCGAACGCTACGGCGGCCAGCTCGGCCCGGACGCCGATGAGTTCATCGGCTTCGCGGTGGACGGCGCGCGGCGGATGCAGAACCTGATCAATGCGCTGCTGGAGTATTCGCGCATCCGCACGCGCGGCCAGGCGCCCCGCCCCACCGACGCCAATGTTGCGTTGCAAGACGCCTTGTGGAATCTGCAAGTGGCGATCGCGGAGGCCGGCGCGACCGTGACGCACGATCCGTTGCCCACCGTGTTGGCCGATCCGACACAGCTCATGCAACTGTTCCAGAACCTGATCGGCAACGCGATCAAGTTTCGCCGGGCAGAGCCGCCGGTCGTGCACATCTCGGCGCAGCAGACGACCGACATAGCGGCCGGGAAAGCCATGTGGGAGTTTCTGGTGCGGGACAACGGCATCGGCATCGCGGCAGAGGATGCCGACCGCATCTTCAACCTCTTCGAGCGCCTGCACACTCAGCGGCAGTATCCCGGCGTGGGCATCGGCCTGGCGGTGTGCAAGAAGATCGTGGAGCGCCACGGGGGGCGCATCTGGGTGGAATCCACGCCCGGCCAGGGCAGTACGTTTCATTTCACCCTGCCGGCGGCGTAGGGGAGAAAAAGCTCAGGGGGTGGCGGCGATGAACGCTGTCACCCTTTTTTTGTTTTAGCGCGACGGCGCGACGATAAGGGGAAGGTTCTGCCGCGCGGCGGGAGCCAGGCGCAGGCGCAGGGCGGGATCGCCGAAGAGGATGAAGGTGGGGAGCAGCTCGGGGGAGACGCCCGCGCTGGCGGCCGCGGCGGTCGCGCGGGCGATGGCCTGGCCGACCGTCGGCGGCGCCTCGGCCGTGAGCTCGCGGAACAGATGCGCGAAGAGGATGGCTTGATCGCCGGCCGCGCCCAGGCTGCTGGAGCTCCACACGGCCACCGCGCCGCCATCGGCCTTGCGCAACAGCGCCTCGGCGATGGTCGCGTCGGTGTAGGGATGGACGAAGAAGCCGTTCAGGCAGTCGGCGGTCACGACGAACGGCAGCCGGTCGGCGTTGGCGAGCCGGCCGATGGTCGTCACGTCGAACAGCCGGCCGCCGCTCCAGACGCCCCACCGGTCTATGTTGCCGTGGCCGATGTAGCTCACCAGCCCCACGCCCCGGTCGAGGGCGGCCACGATGTCGGCGGTCGGGTCGCCGGGCGGATAGGCCGAGGCGAAGACGCGCTGCGGCAGGTAGGCCGCGGGGAGTTGCGCCAGCCATCCCTCGGCGACAGATCGGTGCGCGGCCACGCCATCGGCCACGAAGAGCATTCGGCTCTGCCACAGGCCGCCGGCCGCGGTCTCGTAGCGCAGGATTTTGGCGATCATCGCCCGCGCATCGGCCGCGCTGATCGCCGGCAGGCGGCCGATCGCCATTTCCGGGATCGCATCGTCCCCCGCGAGCTGGACGAACCAGGCGTCGCCGGCCGTCTCGCCCACGTCGGCCGCGTCGAAGATGAAGGTCGGGATGAAGTTGGGCCGGCCTGTGCCGAAGCGGTCGCGGTAGTCCAGGTTGGCGTCGCCGATCAACAGGACGTGCGTCGGCGGCGTCTGCCACGACCGCCGGGCATAGCCCAAGAGATCCCGCAGCGCGTGCGGCGTTTCGCGTCCCCATCCAAACGCGTCGTACACTTCGCCGATGCGCACGGCCTGCACGCGCCAGCCCTGCGCCCGCCGGCGAGCCACGAGCGGCTCGACCTCATCGAACCACTCGTCGTAGACCACGACGAGCTCGTCCGCGGCGTTGTTGGGGTTGCGCAGGTCGGCGAGGGCGGCGGGACGGATCGCGGCCGGCCGGCGGCGCGCGGCCGCGGTCAGCGCCAGGTAGCGGGCGTCGGCCGGGGCCTGATCCTCGAAGCGGGCGCTGAAGGAGGACGGACGGCCGTCCTCCCCGGGTTCGGCCGCGATGGCCGCGTTGCGCAGCCGCGCCGGCCGCCGCGGATCGCTGATGTCGTAGATCTCGATGTCGGCCGAGCGGAAGCCGGCGAGGAGGAAAGCGGAAGTTGTTTGGTGCGCGGAATGACCTAACCCCCCGGCCCCCTTCCCTGCGAGGGAAGGGGGAGAAATGCTCCCCTCCCCTGGTAGGGGAGGGGGCGGGGGAGAGGTGACACCTAACCCCCCGGCCCCCTTCCCTGCGAGGGAAGGGGGAGATGGCAAGAGCCCCCCTCCCCCTGTGGGGGAGGGGTTGACGCCGAAGACCAGCCGATCACCCTGCGCCACGTAGCGCGCCGCGTAATCCACCTCGATCCAGTTGACATAAATGCTATCGGCGGCTGCGCCCGTATCGCCGACCGCGAGCACCGTCACGGTGTTGGCGCCGGCCGCGACGAGGCTCGGCGTGAAGACGGCCGTGTGGACGAACTGGATCTGGCCGTCCCAATGCGCATCGTCCAGGAGGCGGCCATTCAACAGGACGCGCGTGTGGTGGTCGGGCTGGGGGCCGATGGCGTCGGTGCGGCCGACGAGCGCCACGCGCAGCGTGAAGGGGCCGGCCGTCGGCTCGCAGGGGGGCATCTCGAAGGAAAGGTCGGCCTGGGCGGGCGCGTTGAGCGGCGCGGTCCAATACCAGTGATCTTGCGCCTCGCGGCCGGGCGGGTTCTGCCAGTAGCCCCAGGGCGCGATATCTTGCTCGGCGTGCAGCGTGGCCGGCCACCACGCGGCGACCGGATCGCCGTTGACCGGCGCCACATCGCGCTCGGCCATGCGCAGGCCGGGCCCGTCGCCGGCCGTCAGCCAGTAGACGTTGCGCGGGCCGTAGCGGTCGGCGGCGGCCTGGCCGTAGAAGAGGAGCACGTCGTCGGCCTGAAAGGGCGCGGCCCCGGCCGACGTCCAGAGCGCGACCTCCTGGCCTGCGACGGTCAGGCGCAGCGCGGCAGGATCGAGGGCGTCGAGGATCCAGCCGGCGGCCGCCAGGTCGGCGCCGGTCAGCTCGATGAGGCCGTCCTCCTCGACGATGATCTTGAGGGGCGGCGGGGGGCCGCTTGCCGCCGCGGCCGCGGCGATGTCGGCCGGCATGTGGCGCGAGATGGCATCCGGCGCCGCCAGACAAATCAGCGCCAGGAGCCATGCGCAAGCCCGAAGCCAGAGCCTCGTCTTCATCAGAGACGCAGAGAACGCCGGAGTTGCGCGTCCAGGATCAACTGCACCGACGCCTCCAACCGGCCGACCTCCAGCCGGTAGCACGCCATGCGGCCGACCCGCGCGGCGAGCGCCATGTAGAGCCGGCCGGCGCTGCCGCCGAAGCGTTCGGTCACCAGGGCCGAGGACGGCCCGCCCTTCAGGTGGCGCAGCAGCCCCGTCGTCGCCTCGTCGAGCGACAGGGGCACGAGCCGCGGCGGCCGGCCGAAGTCGGCCGCCGCGGCCGGGCCCGGGGCAATGTCGAACAGCAGCACCCCGTAGCGCGCGCAAAGCGCCTGCACGGCCGGCTCGATCTGGCCGGCGGACGCGGTCGCCAGGTCGAGCGCCACCACCGGATACGGGGCATCGCGCAAGATGATCGCGGCCCGCACGTCGGGCAGATCGGCGAGCGCCTCCATCAACGGCCAGGTGATACGATCGAGCGTCAGGATGCAGCCGGCCGGCCCGGCCGGATCGGCGACGGTGCCATCGGCCAGGAGGAACAGCAGCCGGGGCGCCGCGGGCGCGGACGCCAGGGCGTCGGGCCGGCCCAGCGCGGCCATGTCCAGGAACAGCCTGTCGTTGGGGTCGCCGTCGGCCGGCCGCACCCCCACGCTGCGCGGAAACGGATAGAGCAGGCCATCGTCGCAGCCGACGGCCGCCACATCGTCCGAATAGAGCCGATAGCCGCGCGCCAGCAGCGCCAGCGCCAACGTCGTCTTGCCCAGGCCCGCGGGGCCGGCCAGGATGATCCCCGCGCCATCGGGCGCGGCCAGGGCCGCGGCGTGGAAGAGGAAGTGGCTGCGGATGCGCGTCGCGACCGCATTCAGGATCGCGTTGTACGCGTACAGGCTCAGGTCGGCCGCGCGCCGGCTCCGCCAGATCGTCCCGCCTGCTTCGAAGCGGGGATCGCCGTTCAGATGGAGCCGATAGGTCGGCGCGGTCGGGTCGGTCTCGGCCCGAAAACGGCCGTAGATTTGCTCGAAGCACGCCAGGAAAGCAGTCGCATCGGTTTCCAGCGTGAAGCCGACGTCGAAGAAGCGATAGCTCTGGCGATACATGAAGCTCAGATCAGGGTTGGCGGCCCTGGCCGCCTTGTGCGAGCAGGGCCAGGAACACGCGATAACGCGCGGCCTGCGCCGCGGCGGCGACCGGGCCGGCCGGGCCGTAGAAAGCGCTGGCGCCGGAGAGGTCCACCTCTTCCAGCTTGTAGAAGTACGTCCGGCCGGGCGTTGCCGTCGGGTCGGTATGCGCGTAGCTCGCGCCGCGCGTAGGCCCGCCGCGGGCAGGCAACAGCGCCGACGTGATCCGCACGTAGCCGTCCTGGGGTTGTTCGCTGCGCCACAGGTGGAAGCCGACCGTGCCGATCTCGCTGGCCGTCTCCCATGCGATCGCGATCCCGCCCGCGGCCGGCGCGGCGTCGAAGCGCGCCAGGGCGATCAGGTTGGAATCGGTGGGCGTGTTGCTCGTCAGCGCGAAGCGCGAGAAGGTCGCGACACCGGTCACCTGGACGCTGTTGAACGCGCCTGTTGCGCGAGTGTACGTGCCCTTGGCCTCGCGCCACAGCCCACTCTCCTGATAATAGGCCTTCTCGCTGCCCGGCGTGTTGCCGTTGAGCTCGTTCGTCGCGTCGTACCAGAACTTGACCGTGGCCATCGTCGCAGTGGTCGGCGCGATGTCGAAGCAGCGCTTGATGGCCGTCACCCCCAGGCTGGGCGGCGTGGGGCACGTCTGCTCGCCGTAGATCGTCACCGTCGTGCTGCCCATGGACTCGGCGCCTTCCGGGTCGAGCTCGACGCCGTAGTAGGCGCCCGACGCCAGGTTGAGGAAGGCCACGTTGTCCGTCCCGACCGTCTTCGTTTGCTTGAGCTTGCCGTAGTTGCGCACCGAATGGGTGGCGTCGAAGAGGGCGTTCGTCCCCACGTCCAGGGTGGTGTTGGCGCCGATCTCCAGGTCGTAGAAGGTGGTCGTGCTGGAGCCGGAGATGGTGGATGTGCCGGTGCGGTTGAAGGTGACTTTGCCGGTGCCGGCCGTGAAGGCGCCGTTGTTGGTCCAGTCGCCGGCCGCCGTGATCGTATAGCTGTTGGCCGTCAACCGGCTGCCCGAGCCGATGGTGAGCGTGCCGTTGACGGTGATGTCGTTCCCCAGGCTCACGCCCGTGGTCGTTTCGGTGTTGTTGATCGTCAGGCTGTTGAAGGATGTGGTCGAGGTCCCGCCGATCGTTTGGGCAGACGAGCCGCTCAACGTCACCGTGCCGGTGCCGGAATCGGAGTTGAAGACGCCGTTGTTCGTCCAGTTCCCCTTGACGACGATGGGGCCGGTGAAGTCGCCGGTGCGGGCGTTGAAGGTGACGTTCGCGCCGAGCATGAAATTGCCGTTCACGGTGAGAGTGTTTGCGCCGGCCAGGGTGGGGGCCCATGCGCCCGAGGAGCTTTCGAAACTGAGGTTGCCGTAGGTCCAGCCCGATACGGCGACGACCGTGTTCAGGCTTGAACTGCCCCGGTAGATGAAGTTGCTTTGCGTATCGAGAGAGACCGCCGACCCCAACAGATCGGTTACGTTGGACCGGGTGTTGTGGATATAGCTGCCGCCCGCGTTGACCGCCCATTTGGCCCCCGAGGCGCGGCTGAAGGTACCCTGGTTCAGGAGGGTGCCGGCAACGGTCAGGTCATAGGTGTCGGCACCGTTGGTCAGTGTCATGATCTGTCCGCTGCCGATGGTAACCTGCCCGCCGGCCTCGATGACGACCTGATCCACGCTCACGCTGGCGGCAATGGTCACCGTATGGCCGTTGCGGATGGTGATGACGCCGTCGGCGGATGTGGGCGGGGTCGAGGCCGCCATCCATGTCGAGCCGTCGTAGCGCTCCCAGGTGGACGCGTCGCCCCAGTTGCCGGTAGCAGAGGAACGGTAGTCGCCGGCCGCATCGGCCCAGGCGACCGTCGCGGTGCAGAGGATGCCGATGAGGATCAGCGTGGCCAGAAGAAACGGTCGCGCCAGAGAGCATTGCCGTGTCATGGTCTTCTCCTGTCCGGGATGCATCTTGTATCACACGTCCTGCGCGGCGGCCCGGGCGAGCAGCAGCTCCGCGAACAATTCCCGACGCACCGCGCACAACCCATCCGTTTCGTAGAGCGTTCCGTGCATTTGCCAGACGCTGCCGGCGCAGCCGGCCTGGCAGAAGTGCTTCCAGGCGCAGGCGCGGCATGCGGGGATGAGCTCGCGGCGCTGCTCGCAGCGGCCGATCAACTGCGCCAGCGCCGGGGATGCCAGCGCCTCGGCCAGGGACGTCTCGCGCACGTTGCCCAGGCGGAACTGCGGGCCGACGAACAGGCCGCACGGGTAGATGTCTCCGCGGGCGTCCACCAGCAGCGTGCGGCCCAGGCCGCACCACATCCCCCGGTCGGGCGGCGCCAGCTCCAGGCCGAGCAGCTCGGGCTGAAGCGCCAACCCCGCGGCCGGCCGACAGCGATAGAGGAAGCGGTACGCCTCCGCGTATTCGTCGGCCGTCGGCGCCAGCTCGGCCCAACGGTCGGCCGCGCGGCCCATGCGTTGCAACGCGGTGAAGCGCACGCCCCCGATCCCGCGGCGGGCGGCCAGGTCCACGATCTCGGCCAGCCGGCCGATGTTGGGCCGCATGAGGGTCACGTTCAGCGCCAGCCGCTCGCCGATGCCGGCCCGTTGCAGGCGTTCGATGCCGCGCCAGGCGCGGGCGAACGCGCCCGCGCCCCGGATGCGGTCGTGCGTGAAGGGGTCGGGGCCGTCCAGGCTCACCTGGACGATCACGCCCAGGCGGGCGAACGTTTCGGCCGCGGCGTCATCTATCAAGAGGCCGTTGGTCGCCACCAGCGTCTTCAGCCGCGGCGCGGCATGCGCCAGCAGCGCGCCGAGCGCGGGGTGCAGCAGCGGCTCGCCGCCGCCGAACGCGATCCCCTCCGCGCCGGCCGCGACGGCCTGTTCGATCAGGCCACGGACCAGGTCGGCGTCCAGGCGCGCCGGTTCGCCGCCGTTGCCCGCGACGCCGCAATGGCGACAGCGCAGGTTGCACGCTTCGGTGAGGTAGAGGTGCAGGCGCCAGGGCGGCCTCTGCGATTCGCCGGCCCTTTTTTCTGCACCTGACCCCCCGGCCTCTGTGCTTGCACCTAATCCCCCGGCCCCTGTGTCTGCACCTAACCCCCCGGCCCCTGTGTCTGCACCTAACCCCCCGGCCCCCTTCCCTAAAAGGGAAGGGGGAGAAATACTCTCCTCCACTTGCAGGGGAGGGGTCGGGGGAGAGGTGCCCCCCGTTCCCCCCAACCTTGGGGGGCCAGGGGGGCCGGGCGGGGCCGGCGGAGAGGTGCCCCCCGTTCCCCCCAACTTTGGGGGGTCAAGGGGGCCGGGCGGGGCCGGCGGAAAGGTGCCCCCCGTTTCCCCCAACCTTGGGGGGCCAGGGGGACCGGGCGGGGCCGGCGGAGAGGTCACGCCTTCGATAAACCCCGCCTGCGCCAGCCGCGCCACGCACGCCTCTACATCGGGCAAGACGCGATCGGCCGGCCGGGCCCAGCGCCGGCCGATCGCGGCCGCGATGTCCGGGATGGTGCGCGCGCCATCGCACAGTTGCGCGACGGCCAGTCCGGTCGCGTTCAGCGCGGCCCAGCGCGGCGCGCGCGGATGCAAGAGCAGGTACCGCCTATCGTCAGACACGACATGGGGAGCCGGCACCAGGCGCGGCCGGAAAAGGTCATCGGCCATGGCCGTTCAGTGATCGAGGGACGGGCCGTGCTCCCACGGCGCGGTGGAATAGAAGCTCGGCCCGCAGACCACGGTCGAATGGCCGAAGGAACAGGCCTGCACCGGCCCCAACAGCCGCAGGATCTCTTCGCCCCGGTAGGTGATCACGCGCGGGGGCTCGTAGGGGGGCAGCTCATGCCCGGCGGTTTCTTCATGCGGGTTCGGTGGTTCAATGCGATCCATCGGACACCTCCGGCGCGGCATTGGATGGACATAACAATCCGCGAGCGGCCAGGATTGCCAGCGTGGCCTCCACATCGGCCATCAGGTCGCGGCCGGCCGTGTCGGCGAACGCGGCCGCCAGACGGGCCGCCAGCTCGGCCGGCGTGCGCCGGCCATCACAGCCCTCCCAGATGGCGGCCGCGGTCGGGTTGAGCACGTGCACGGCATCCGTATCCGGGTCGTAGATCAGGGTGTGGGGGCCGCCGCGCTGCACGATGACGGCCGGCTTGCGCGCCGGCAGCGGCCGCGGCGAATCATCGGCCGCCGATTCGACCGGGGCGCACGCGATCGGGTAAGCTTCGTGAGGCGCGTCGGTCTGGCTCACAGGCAACGGACATCCCTTGCTTACGAGCGATCAGCCGTCTTGGGGTGGGCTTTTACCGGGAAGAACCAGATCGAGTATAGCAGAAGGCGAGGAGATGGTCAAATCGGTCGAACGGGGATGGATCGCCGCGATCTTCCAGGCCAACGCGCCGGCCAGGCCGATCAGCCAGCGCCACGGATAGAGCAACGGGAGCAGCCAGCGATGGGCCGGCCGATAGCGGGCGAGCATGTAGGCCGGCGAGGGGACGAAGTGCGCCCAGGCGTAGCGGCCGCGGGCCTTCCAGTCGGGCAGGTCCATCAGGTCGGCCCAGAAGCGCCGGGCGACCGGCCGCCGGCCGGCGGTCAGGTCGGCGTGCACGCGACGTTCGGCCGGCGACGGTTGCATGGCCGCCAGTTGCGCCAACACATCGGCCGGCACGGGCGCGGCCCACGCGTCGGCGAGCGCCGGCAACACTGCTTGCAGCGACATCACCAGATCGCATGCCGCGGCCCGGCGCAAGAGCTCCGGCCAGTCGAGCCGGCGGCCTTGTTTGTGGAGCACTTCGGCCAGGTCCACCCACCAGCGCAACCCCTGGCCGCGATGGTGGAGGACGAGGTGCGCGCAGAGATAGAGGAGCAGCGCTTCGGGGCCCAGGCCGGCTGCAACCGTTCGGCCCACCTGGATGGGCGTCGCGGTCTCCCAGAACCAGGCCATCGGCAATCGGCGCTGGTAGAAAGGCGCATCCAACAGGCGCCAGTGCAGCTCGATCTGGATGCCGATCACTCCCGGCTTGCCGAGGGAGAGTTCGCTTTCGAAGGCCAGCGTAACGCCCGGCCGTTCCTCGACGCGCGACTCTGTGTAGCCGCAGGCCGCCAATACCCCCAGCGCCCGGCCCAGGTCGGCCCGGTGGACGAGCAGATCGAGGTCGTTCATCGGCCGGAGCGCGGGATCGCCGTAGACCTCCTGCGCCAGGGCCGCGCCCTTGAGCAAGAGACACGCGACGCCGGCTTCGTCCAGCCGGCCCAGCACCTTCTCCAGCTCGCAGGCCAACAGCGCGTTGCGGATCGCGCTGCCCTCATAGGCGGCCTGGAGGTCGACGCGCACGCCAGGGGGAATCGCCGGCCACAGCTCGGTCTGAGCGAGATCGTTGTACAGGAGCGGCGCCAGGCCTTCGGCGAAGGCCAGCGCGGCGATGGCTTCCCAGCTCCAGTCGGGTTGCCGGGCCGCGGCCCGCAGCGCGGCCGCGGCCGAGGCATCCCGGCGGCCACACAGGCACAGGCGGAGGCGATCGCAGGCGAGCGCTTGAGCGGTCACGTCAGCAGACCGGCGTCATTCGCTTTTCGTGCGCAGGCCCAGCCGCTTGCGGAGGCCGGCCAGGCCGCCCATCGCCTCGTCGTGGCCGTTGCGATGATCGTCCGCGTAGTAATGGCCGTAGTAATAATAGTAGTAGTAATAGTAGTAGGACCCGCCGCCCCGCAACGGCATGCGGTTGAGCAGCGCGCCGACCACGCGGGCGTTGACGCGGTGCAGCGCCTCCAGCGCGCGGCGGGCTACCTCGCGGCGTGTACTGCCCGAATCGAGCACCATGAGGACCCCGTCGCACTGGGTGGACAGGATCGCCGCATCCGAAAGGGCCGTGGCCGGGGGCGAGTCGAGCACGACGATGTCGGCCTGGGCCGTCAGCTCGGCCAGCAGCTCACGCATGCGGGCCGAGCCGAGCAGCTCGGCCGCGTTGGGCGGCAAGGGCCCCGAGGTGAGCACGCGCAGCCCGGGCACGGCGGTCTCTTGCAACAGGCCGTCGAGGGCCGGCCGCGCCTCCAGCAGCGCGGTCGTGACGCCGGCGTTGTTGCGCAGGCCGAACAGCCGATGGAGCCGCGGCCGGTGCAGGTCGGTATCTGCCGCCACCACCCGCTTGCCGGCCTGGGCCAGCGCGATGCTCAGGTTGGCGACGGTGAGCGATTTGCCCTCGGTGGGCGCGGGGCTGGTGACCAGCAGGGTGCGCAGGGGGCGTTCGACCGCGGCGAACTGCAGGTTGGTGCGCAGGATGCGGTACGCCTCGGCCGTGGCCGACTGGCCGGTGAGCGCCGTGATCAATTCGCTCACTTGCGCCAGCTCCATGCGGGGCACCGCGCCCAGGGTGGTAAGTCCCAGCGCCTTTTGCACGTCGTCGGGGTTCTTCAGCGTATCGTCCAGGTATTCCAGCAGATAGGCCGCGCCGCCGGCCAGGACCAGGCCGATGGCCGCGGCGAGCAGGATCGTCGCCGGCTTGTTCGGGCCGATCGGCTCGGTGGGCAGCGCGGCGGGCTCGATCACGCTGATGGTGTTGAGCGCGCCCTTCTGGGTGTTGGCGAGCAGCGCCGCGTAGTTCGCCTGAAGCGTGTTCAATTTGCTCTGCAGGCCCGTGATCTGCGTCTGGGTGTCGGCGATCTGCCGCGCGCTGAACATGTTGGTCAGCTCGTTCTGTTTCTTCTCGATCTCGGCCTGGGTCTCCTTGATCTTGGCCTCCAGGTCGTTGAGCTGCGCGGCGATGAACGCCTGGCGCTGTTGGGCCTGGCTGTCGCTGCCGGTGGGCGCCTGGCGCATCAACTGGTTGGCGAATTCCGCAGCCACCGCCTGGGCGCGCACGGGCGAGGTGTCCACGACCGTGATCTCGAGCAGTTGCGTGTTGGGCACCACCCGCACGTTGTATTCCGGCAGCCAGCTCAGGCCCAGCGCGGCCATCACCGCCTCTTTGATCGGTGAACGTTTGGCGATGTCCGCGTAGGTGTTGGCGAGCTGCTGCGTCAGCCACAGGTCGTTGCCCGAAGGGTTCGGGTTCTCGATGGCGCGGCCCACCATGATGGTCGTGCGCGACTGGTAGATGGGCGGCTGTTGTCGCGTGGCCAGATAGCTGGACACGGTTGCCACCAGGGTGGAGGCCACGATCAGCCACCACCATTTGCGCAGCGGCGCGAGATATTCTTTGAGTTCCACAATCTGCTCCGGAAGTCTTCAGTTATCAGTTTGTAGTTTGCGGCGCCCTCAGCTCAAGGACGCCGGTCGCAGACCGGCCGGGAGGCTCTACAAGTTTTTTTAGTTGTCAGTTTATAGTTATAGTTTGCGGCGCCCTCAGCTCAAGGACGCCGGTCGCAGACCGGCTGGGAGCCGCTACAAGTTTTTAGTTGTCAGTTTATAGTTA
Source organism: Anaerolineae bacterium (assembly GCA_034434235.1). Taxonomy (GTDB): domain Bacteria; phylum Chloroflexota; class Anaerolineae; order CG2-30-64-16; family CG2-30-64-16; genus CAKZKT01. The sequence continues at coordinate 5,449 of DAOTZV010000139.1, read as the reverse complement.
TAATTTGCGGCGCCCTCAGCTCAAGGACGCCGGTCGCACACCGGCTGGGAGCCGCTACAAGTTTTTAGTTGTCAGTTTATAGTTATAGTTTGCGGCGCCCTCAGCTCGACGACGCCGGTCGCACACCGGCCGGGAGCCGCTACAAGTTTTTAGTTGTCAGTTTATAGTTATAGTTTGCGGCGCCCTCAGCTCAAGGACGCCGGTCGCACACCGGCCGGGAGCCTCTCCTATGTAACTTCTCGCACTAACCACTGACCACTAACCACTAACCACTAACCACTACTTCACCCACACCGGGTCCCAATCATTATACACCGAAGGCCACAAAACGCGTTGGTTCCGGCCGTCCGCGTCCATGATCCAGAGCTGGCGTCGGCCGGTCTCGCGGTTCGACCAGAAGACGATCTGTGCGCCGTCGGGCGACCAGGTGGGGTGCTTGTCCCATTCCCAGGTGTTGACGGTCAGCCGGCGCAGATTGCTGCCGTCCACGTTGATCACATAGATCTCGTCGTTGCCCGATTCGTTGGAGACGAACGCGATGCGGTCGCCGCGGGGCGACCAGGCCGGATCGTAGCTCCAGCCGCTGGTGGTGGTGAGCTGGCGGACGCTGCCGAACTGCAGGTCGTAGATGTGCACCTGCGGCAGATGACGGTTGTCCTCTTGCACCTGCGCGATCAGGTTGCCGGCGGGCTGGCGCGCCTCGCGCGCCAGCGCCAGCTGCAGCGGCCATTCCTGCGTTACCAGAAAGACGCGGCCGCTTGTCAGGTCGAGGGCATAGAGCCGCGGCGCGCCGTCCCGATCGCTGCGGAAGAGGATCTTGCCGATCAGCTCGGCGGGGAGTTGGGCCGGCACGGTGGGGGTCGGCGTGGGGGTCGGCCCGGCCGTGATCTCCAGCAGCAGCGGCAACGGCGTGGCCGACGGCGCCGGCGTGGGCGTGACGGCATTGGCCGGGACCGGCGTGAAGGTGCCGGTGGTGACGGCGACGGCGGTCGCATAAACCTGGTAGGCGACGGCCGTGGCGTAGTTGGCCGGCGTCGGCGTGGCGATCAGCAGCGGCGGCCGCGGGGTGACGGTGGCGATCAGCGCGCCGAAGGGGAGCGGCGTGGCCGTGCCGATCTCGCGGGCCTGGGCCGTGGCGGCCAGCACCTGCGCGGCGGCCGTGGCGATGTTCTCCGGCTGCGGGGTCGGCTCGATCACCGGCGGCGTGACCGCGTTCGTGGGCACGGGCGTGAAGGTGCCCGTAGTGACGGCCACTGCGGTGGCGTAGACGGCGTTGGCCGTGGCCGTGGCCGCGTTGGCCGGCGTTGGCGTGAAGATGACGATCGGCGGCCGGCCCAGAGCGACCCCGAGCGCCTGGGCGGTGGCCAGGTTGGCGGCCGTCGGCGTGGGCGTGACGAGCCGGTAGGGCCACGGCGTGGCCGTGCCGGTGGTGCGGCCGATGGCCGTGGCGGTCAGACGGTCGGCCGCGGCGGTCAGGACGTTGGCCGGGGTGGGGGTGAGGGTGACGACGAGCACGGGTTGGCTGGGGAGCGGGGGCGGCGTGGCGGGCGCGGGCCCCAGCGCCAGGTTGAGCACCGGGCCGGCGCCCCGCGTGGCCGGGCCGGCGCCGCTATCCCATGCGAAGAGGGTGTCTTCGCCGCCCAGCGGCCCGACGATGCGGGCGATGATGCTCGTCGCGCCGGCCGCGATCTGCTCCTGCAACCAGGCCCGGCCGGCCGGGTCGAACGTCCAGGTGTTTTCCGCGTTGGCGTTCAGGTCGGCCGCGAAGAGGGTGGGAAGCAGGGTGACGGCCGCCGGCGCGTTGAGGAGCGCCTGGAAGTCGGCGCGGGCGAAGTCTTTGAGCGCGTCGCCGGCCAGCAGTTGCACGCTCCATTGCCCGCCGGCCGGCCGGTTCAGCCGGTCGTCGCGCAGGCCGGTGAGCCGCAGGACCGCCTGGCGGATCGGCGCGCCGCGCGGCACGCGGCCCACGTCGAAGCGCACGGCCGAGATGAACGTCTGGCCCTCGAAGTAGCCGGCGTATAAGTACGAATCGCCCAGCCGGTTCCCCCGCGCCTCGCCGTTCGACCACCAGCCGGCATCGCCGGCCTTCGGCGCGATCCCCAGCGCCTGGCCGCCAGGCTCCGGCGTGCTGGTGGGCAGGGGGCGGTTTGCGCGGGAGTTGGGGGTTGGGGGTTGGGGATTGGGGATTAGGGATTGGGGTCGGCGCGGCGGCCGGGATCAGCAGGTCGCGGCCGTAGATGATGCCGACGGCGACGACGAGCAGCGCGAGCACGATCCAGGGCGCGAAGCGCAGCCAGGCCGGAAGCCGCAGGCGGCGAGTTGCGGGTTGCGGGTTGCGGCCGTCGGCCGGCGGATGGTGGACGGCGGCCGACGCGTAGAACGGGCAGGACGGATGATCGGCCGACAGACAGAACGCGGCCTGGTGATCGGCGGCCGGCGCGGCCGGCGGCGTCTGGGCGTAGCAGCGATGCCCGGCGTCGGGCCGGGCGCGCGCCACGGTGCGGTCGGATGCCAGGCCGAGATAGGGACAGGCGGTGGAGAAAGAAGTAGCGCTCATCAAATCACATCATATTACGAGTTTGTCCGATGGACAACTGGCGCATCGGTGTTGGCCCGATACCAGGCCACCGTGCGCGCGACGGCCTCCTCGAACGGGACGGCCGGCCGCCAGCCCAGCTCGCGGGCGGCCCGGGTGCAGTCGAAGTAGAAGAGCCGCACGTCGCCGGGGCGCTTCGGGCCGTGTTCGGCCGGGATGTGGATGCCTGTGAGATCGGCCAGGAGGCGGTAGATCTCGTTCACCGAGACGGCCCGGCCCGAGCCGATGTTGTACGCGGCGTTATCTCCGCGGTCGAGCGCCAGCACGTTGGCCTCCACCGCGTCGTCCACGTACAGGTAGTCCTTGGCCTGCTCGCCGTCCCAGTGGATGATCGGCGGCCGGCCGGCGAGCAGGCGATGGATGAAGACGGTGATCACGTGCTCGCTGGAGACGGTATCCCGCGGGCCGATGATGTTGGCATAGCGCAGCGCGGTATAGCGCAGGCCGTGCGCCTCGGCATAGTAGCGCAGGTAGAACTCGCCCGCGGCCTTGCTGATGCCGTAGGGGCTTTGCGGCGCGAACGGCTGCTCCTCGGTGATGGGCAGGCGATCGGTCGTGCCGTAGACCGTGCCGCCCGATGAGGCGAAGATCACCTTGCGCACGCCGGCCTGGACGGCCGCCTGCAGCAGGTTGAGCAGGCCGAGCAGGTTCACCTGCGCGTCGTAGGCCGGGTGTTCGGTCGAGAGGCGCACGCTGGCCTGGGCCGCGTGATGGTTGATGATCTCCGGCCGCTCGAGCCGGATCAGGAGCGCGCAGTCGGGATCGCACACGTCCAGCTTGAAGAAGCGGGCGCGGGGGTTCACATTCGCGCGTCGGCCGGTGGTCAGGTTGTCCACCACCAGCACCTCGTGTCCCAGCGCGAGATAGCGATCCACGATGTGCGAGCCGATGAAGCCGGCGCCGCCGGTGACCAGGATTTTCATGCCCATGGAAGGATGTCCTCCGTGCTAGAGCGGACTTTGCTCAATGTTGCGTTTGGTGATACTTACGCCCCTGGTCCAACAACCGCGCATACACATCATCCACCTGGCGATAGACGACCGGCCAGGCATAGTGGGCCTCGACCCAGGCGCGGCCGCAGCCCGCAGCCGGCGGTTGAGGTCGGCATCGGTAGAGACGCCGAGAGCACTCAGGCGCGAATCTAGGCTTGCAATTCTGTTTCAAGCAGCGCCATCACATCATCTAGCGAGCGTACTTGAGAAGGATAAACCGCGTTCTCTTGATGAAGATGGTGGGGATACGACGCGACTTCAGGGTGATGCGGCGCATTGTCCCAGCCCTGAATGACCTCTCCGACTGGCGAGAGCCGATAGTAGGCGTACTTGCGCAGCTCGCCCAGCACGTACACTTCATTGATATGCAGGCGTGAACCATCTACGAGATGTAGGTCGGCCTTAACCTGCTCGAATGAGCCATCCAGCCGGCGGGTCAGGCGAACGAGGGCAACTACCAGGCGCGAATGCCGGCGTAATGTCTCCTCGATCATTAGCGCCACAATCCTTGCAAATCAGCCAGCTTGCGCTGTTTTTCCTCCAGGACACTCTGCCAGTAGAACCAGTCGTTATAATCCTCGTGTGCCTGGAACGAGTCCGCTGCGCTGAGTTGCTCGGCCTCGAAGCGCGCCAAAGACATACCGTAGCGCGCTTCATAACGGCGGACTTCCTTTTGTGCTTCTGCTATTTCCGTCTTTAACTGCTTGATGCGGGCACGGGTCGCCTCATGCAGACCGGCCCGGATCAGCAGCTCGCGTTCACTCTCCGGGAGTCGCGCCAGGTTCTCCGGCAGTCTCAGGGTTATCTCAAGCATAGTTGCACCTCTCGCATGGCCCCATTATACCGCTCCGCTCGCCTTCCGCCAAGCACGGTCCAACAACCAACCGCGCATACACATCATCCACCTGGTGATAGACGACCGGCCAGGCGTAGCGGGCCTCGACCCAGGCGCGGCCCGCAGCCGGCGGTTGAGCCCGACGTCGCAGAGCCTGTTAGGCCGCGAGCTCATCGGCCAAGGCGTCCAGCCAGCCGATGAAACGTTGGAGGTCGGCTTCGACTTGTCGCCAGACTGCAGGATAGCGGGCCACCAGGCGCTCGATGCGCTCACGGTCAAGCTCGAACCCGTAGATGTTGCGCACAACATGGCGAAACGCCAGGTACTCGCGCAGATCCTCGACGGTGGCGGGGCTGAGCAAGGCCGGCCGGCTCTGCCAGGCGACCCCCATCCGCTCCAGCAAGCGGCGATGCCAGTCGAAACCTCCAGGCGGGGCGCCGTTCAGTTCGGATGCCACCATTTGGAAGATGCGCTCGCAACCGGTGTAAAAGTTGTGGAGCTTGAGGGCCAGGTTCTCGTGGAACAGCCTGGCGTGAGCGGGATCGCGTGCGATCTCCGCGCGCACGGCCGCCACATCTTCGGCCAGCGCTTGCAGTCGCCTGATCTCTGCGGAAATGTCGGCGGCCAGGCCGCGCAGCTCATCGGATGACACCTGTCGCATCTCAGATCTCCTCGCCGGTGGCAAGGACCCGGGCCCTGAAGTGGGCATCCAGGTCTTCCAGAGGTTTGAGGTCAACGGGGAATTCGCTCAGGCTGGCGGCGCGAGCCAGGGCTGCGAAAAAAGCAGCCGCCGGCAGCCCGGCCACAGCCAGGTCAATGTCGGAATCGGGCCGGAAGCGGCCGCGCGCCAATGAGCCAAAGAGCACGACGCGCGTGGCCCCGAAATCGCGCCGCAGCATGGCGGCAATGCGCAGCGCATCGCCGCGCGCCTGCTCGGCCAGGCGCAGGCTGAGGCTGCGCGCCTGAGCCTGGCGTCGGCGCCAGTAGGTCACATAGGGATCAGGGGAAAGGGGCGTGCTCATTTCT
>DAOTZV010000138.1:0-1511 GCA_034434235.1 Anaerolineae bacterium | reverse complement strand
GCTGGATCCCCGTTTCATCGCACCGCGCCGGCCCTGCTCGCCTGGGCTCGCCGATGCGCCACCGGGCCAAGAGGCCCGGCCCACACCAGGAGGGCAATCTGCGACCACAGGGAGGCAAATAGCCGGGTTGTCGCACGCATGAACGGCATCAGCCGTCATCGGCCCGATTCTTCGGTAGCCATATTTTACCGCGATTTTGTGGCAGCCAAAAATGCCGCGCCCGGCCAGGGCACGACCGGCCATGCCGACCGACATCCGGCCTGCCGGCGCCGGCCCAACGCCGCCCGCTGGCGCCTACTCCAGCCTCTCCACGGCCCGCGCCTTCTCCGCCTCGTCGGGCTGGGTGTAGATCTGCGTCGTGGCGATGCTGGCGTGGCCCAGCAGCGCAGCGACCGTGACCAGGTCGGCGTTGGCCTGGCGCAGGAGGCGGGTGGCGAAGGTGTGGCGCAGTGCATGCGGGGTCACCGCCACGCCGGCGGCCCGGCCCAGGTCGGCCAGCTGCAACTGGATGCCGCGCACCCCCAGCGGCCCGCGCTGGCCGAGGAAGAGATGGTCGTCTGCGGCCGGGGGCCGCACCTCGAGGTAGGCGGCCAGGGCCTGGCGGGCCTCCTTGTGCAGCGGCACCTCGCGATGCTTCATCCCCTTGCCCGCCCGCACGATGACCCGGGCGGCCTTGCCGTTCAGCACCACGTCATCGAGCCGCAACGCTGCCACCTCGGCCACCCGCAGGCCGGTGTAGAGCAGCAGGTTGAGCAGGGCCTCGTTGCGCCGGGCCGCGATGACGGCCGGGGTGACGGCCTGGCCGGCCTGGGCGATGGCGAGCTGGCGCTGGCTGGCGGCGGTGCGCTGCAGGCGGTAGACCTCCTGGGCCGAGAGGGCCTTGGGCACGCGGCGATCCTGCTTGACCCCCTGCAGGGCCTGCGCCGGATTGATCGTTGCCAGCTTCTGCTCGATCGCCCAGTTGAAGAAGGTGCGCAGGCTGGCCAGGCGGCGGTTGATGCCGGCGGGCCGGTAGCCCTGGTCGAGCAGGTGCTGGCGGTACTTCTGGAGGTCGAAGGTGGTGACCTCGACCGGTTGGGGCGAGTGGCCCAGGCGATCGGTCAGCCAGGCGAAGAAGGCGGCCACGTCGGCGGCGTAGGCCTTGACGGTATGGGCGCTGCGGTCGGCGGCGGCCAGGTGCGTCTTGAATTGCTCCAGGTAGGCGGGCATGGGATAGTCCGGTAGGCGAGTAGTCCTGTAGTCGAGTAGTCCTGTAGTCCTGTAGTCCTGGAGTCCTGTAGTCGGGTAGGCGGTGATCGCGGAGTCGAGGCGTCGTTCGGTGTCTCTGGACGATCAGACGAAGCGACTACGAGACCATGCGACCACGGGACTATGCGACTCCTGGACTACTCGACTTTATACGCTGAGTTTTGCGATGGCCGGTCAGGGCCTGTGAGGGCCGCAAACGGGCTGAAACGGCCTTGTACAGGCCTATTCTATCATCTTTCGCGGGAACTGTCAACGTATAAGGT
>DAOTZV010000137.1:0-4351 GCA_034434235.1 Anaerolineae bacterium | reverse complement strand
CACCAGATCGCCGTTGCCCGGCGGCGGCGCGAACATGGAACCGTAGATCCAGTCGGAGGCCGGGATGGGAGTGACGCCATCGCCGATGAAGTAGACCATGCCGCCGGAGATGTCGGCCAGGCCGTCGCCGTTCATGTCGCGGTAGGCAATCATGTCGTTATAGGTGTTGGGATTATTGACATCGGCGCGGGTGAGCGGCTTCTCATCCCGGAAGTCGTAGTCGTCATCCAGGTCCACGTAGACCGTGTCGTAGACCCCGGCGACATTGGGGTCGGTCACCAGGACGGCCACTTTCTCGCCCCAGAGGAAGTCGCGCAGGTCGTTATCAGGGTGCGTGCCCACGTGGACCACGCCGCTCTTGGTCATGGTGTTGGAGATGACGTAGGTGTGCTCGAAGCCGCGCACGCCGTAGTCAATGAGCGGCGTGTACTTGAAGCAGGAGATGCCGGCGCCACACGGCGTCAGCGCGGGCCGGGTTCGCGTATCCACATAATGGATGCCCGAATAGCCGTTGGCGACGTAGGTGGTGCCGAAGAAGGAATCAAACGCGTAGAGCAGCATCGAGAGAGGGCTGAAGACGTAGGGCCAGCCGTTGTACTGGGGGGCCAGGGTGCTGGAGTAGATCTTCTGGGTGCCCAGCAGGTCGGGATGGGCGGGATCAATGCCGTCGTCCAGCACGGCCACAGTCACGCCCTCGCCGGTGTAGCCCCGCGCCCAGGCGTCCTGGGCCTGGTGCGGGCCTTCGGGCATCACCTCGAACCAGTCCTGCGGCCGGACGTCCGGTCGGCCGTCGCCGAAGGCTTTGGCCTGGTCCCAGGGCCGGCTGCCCTCGCGCAATTTGGCCGCGTTCTCGCGCAGCCGGGCCCAATCCTCGGGCCCTTTCTTGACGATTTCGCGCGGCTGATCAGCGGGATACGGCTCGGGCTCGGCGTTGCGCTCCAGGACGATGGGGATGATGGCCTCTACCTGGGCCAGGGAGGCGATCTTCATCAGGTTGTACGGCTGGACGTAGCCGATGAAGATCTGCGTCGTCTTCCCGCCCTTGCTCAGTGGGGGCCGGACGATGACCTTGCCGTCCACGAAGTAACGGCTCAGGTCGGCGCCCTTCTCAGCAGAGACCTCGATCAGGACGGGCCCGGCGGGGCCGGCCGCCAGCGCGCCCATTTGCGCGGGCAAGGCCGGGCTGGCCGTGCGGGCGGTTTCGCGCAGATCGGGATGCAGCTTGCGCAGGGCCTCTTCGGGGGAGACGGTCGGCTGTGACTTCTCCTTCGGCTCTGCTTTCGGGGCGCTCTTGGCATCGGGCGGGAGCGGTTGCTGAGCCGGTGCGGCCGCGGCCGATGCGGGAGTCGTCGCCGCCGGCTGCGCGCTCGCGGCCGGCGCGATCATGCTGAGCGCCATCGCAACCACAACCAACAGGCTGAACCAGCGCCAGATCTTTCGAGAATTCATGGTGGAGATCTCCTTAATTTGCAGGTGAAAGGCAACCCTATCGAACCAACGAATTCGAACACGGAGGTCAGGCTTCACGACCGAAGGTTGGGCCCATTGGACGAAAAGCCTGCCCGCTTAGCAAACCCGTCTGCCGATAGCACCACCTCCTTTCGGGGAAATTGAGAGATGACGCATCCGGGTATGAAAGCTGGCATACCCTGGTTCGATCCAGCCCGTTCAGGCACAATACAAGTGGAGTATTCTAAACTATACCATATATCTGCCGGAAAAGTCAAAATGATCGAAGGGCGGGGTTTTGGGGGGTGGGGGGCGATTGAAATCGCGGCTAACGGGCGCACCGGCGCCGCAACGCCCACCGCCGTGGGCGTGCACGCGTCGGCGCAGGCGGTCGCCGCGTGGTGGGGCGATTGAAATCGCGGCTAAGGGGCGCACCGGCGCCGCGAGGCCCACCGCCGTGGGCGCACGCGTCGGCGCAGGCGGTCGCCGCGTGTTGGGGGGCGATTGAAATCGCGGCTAAGGGGCGCACCGGCGCCGCGACGCCCACCGCCGTGGGCGTGCACGCGTCGGCGCAGGCCGACGCCCGGCCGTCGGCCCTTTAGCCGCGACCTCGGTCGCCTTGCTTCTCGGTCGCCCCGCTTCTCGGTCGCCCCGCTTCTTCGCTTCTTCGCCGCGACCTCAATCGCCCCAAACTCGAATCGCTTCAGGCGCTCTCGTACAGCTTCGTCAACACGAACTCGTTGTGTCGTAACGCCTCGGCCGCGGTGAGCCGGCCGCGGATCGTGCGCTCGAGCACGTCCATCGCCTTGTCGGCCGCCTGATCCAGGTTGATCTCCAGCCGCAGCAGTCCGGTCAGGTCCACGTCAATGTGCTCCGACATGGTGGCCACCGTCAACGGGTTAGCGCACAACTTGATCACCGGCAGGATGGGGTTGCCGATGACGTTGCCCTGGCCGGTGGGGAAGAAGTGCACCACCGAACCGGCCGCCGCGCACAGCGTCACCATCTCGGCCGCGGCCGACGAGGAATCCATGAAGTGCAAGCCCGGCCCCTTCGGCTCCTCGGCCTTGTCCAGCACGCCCACCACCTTGCAGCGGCCCATCTTCTGGATGTTGCCCATCGCCTTCTCTTCGATGGTGGTCAGGCCCCCGCGGATGTTGCCCTCGGTCGGCTGCGAGCCGAGCAGATCCACCCCCTTGCTCTTGACCAGCGCCTGATAGTCGTTGAAGAATTTCATGAAGGCGTCGGCCACCTCCTGGCTGACGCACTGGCCGGCGATCACGTCTTCGCCGCCGGTCACCTCGGTCGTCTCGCCGAAGATCAGGGTGGCGCCGGCCGCCTCCAGCCGCTCGAAGACGCGGCCCACGGTCGGGTTCGATGCCAGGCCCGAAGTGGTGTCCGATTCGCCGCACTTGGTGCTCATCCAGAGGTCCTTCACCGAGAACGGCTCGCGCTGGAGCTCGCCGGCCCACTGCACGAACTCCTTCGCCTTGCGCGCGGCCATCTCGATGGTCTTCAGATCGCCGTAGCGTTCGATGCTGAACGCGGCCACCGGCTTGCCGGTCTCCGCGATGCGGTCGGCGATGCGCTGCGCCCATTTCGGCTCGATGGCGATGACGATCGCCGCGGCCACGTTCGGGTTGCGGCCGATGCCGGCCAGGGTGCGGAAGGTCAGCTCCAGGTCCTCGCCGAACTGCAGCCGGCCGTAGGGGTGCGGAAGCGCCATCGTGCCCTTGATCAGGCTGGCGACCCCCTCGGCCGCGGCGTTGGAGATGTCATCCACCGGCAGGATGATGACGTGATTGCGGATGCCGAAGCGGCCGTTCTCGCGGCGATAGCCGAGCAGTTTCATGTCTTCGGCCTTGCGGCCGGCCAACTTCAAGGGCGCCCGGCCGCGCGCCGCGGCCGGGATCTCCGGCGCCGGGGCCTCTTCCAGGCTCCAGCGCATCGTCTTCAGGTTGTGCACGTGCACGTGATTGCCCCGGCTGATCGGCTGCACCACCTGGCCGATCGGCCGGCCGTACTTGAGCAGCTTGTGGCCGACGGGCATATCGCGCAGGGCGACCTTGTGGCCCAGGGGCACATCCTGAGTCATCGCGATCGTCCCGACCGCCTGGCCTTCCAGCGTGACGATCCCGACCTCTTCCCCGGCCTTGAGATCGCGCACCGCTACGCCGACATCGTCAATCGTCTCGTGGATCAGAATACCGTGTGACATGCGTTTCTCCTTATGGATCAGAATGGAAGAACAACGACCGCAGCCATCGGCGGTCGTCCGTTAACCGTCGGGCGCCATCTGCCGTCTATCGGCGGCCAGCCACAAGGTTGCGGCCAACAGCGCCAGTGCGGCCGCCACATACAGGCCGGCGATGCCGATCAGCGCGGCGGCCGAATAGGCGAGCGTGGGGCCGAGCGCCGAGCCGGCATCGCCGGCGGTCGTATAAGCGCCGACGACGTGATGCGGATGCCCCGCGGCCAATGCGACGCCGCTGGCAATGGCCGCCAGCGTCACGGTCAGGCCGGCGCTGCTGACGAAGACCAGCATCAGACAGAGCACCAGCCAGGCGCCGGCGAGCTGCGTCACGCCGACCACGCCCCCCAACATGACGGTCGCCAGCGCCACGGCCACGCGGACATGCCCCAGCCGATCGGCCAGCGCGCCGATGGCCGGGCCGAACAGGATGTCGGAGGTCCAGCGCACGGCCAACACCAGCCCGGCCACCGTGCCCACTCCGACGCCGAACGCGGCCCGCACGCCGTCGGCGCCCAATCGGCCGGCCAACACCAGAGAGGCGGTTGAAATCAACACGCCTTCCATCACGGCATACACAAAGCCGGCCAACAAGATCCGCCGACCCTGGCGCAGATGCCACATCTCCTGCAGGCCCGTCAACCAGTGCAC
>DAOTZV010000136.1:0-12922 GCA_034434235.1 Anaerolineae bacterium | reverse complement strand
ATCCTGTACGACCCCGCGGATACCAGCGGCCCGGCCTACGGCTGCGCCGCCAGCGATTGCCGACCCATCCAGGCAGTTGCGCTGAACTGAGGTGCACTATGAACAGCGCGGTCAAAAGTCGGTCCCCCGTTCCTCTCAAATTTGGGGGGTCAGGGGGCAGGGGGGCCGCGAGCAAGCTCCTGCTCGTGTGGCTGGCCTTGCTGGCGGGCTGGCTGGCGGGGCAGGTAGCCCTCGGCCCGCCTGCAGCCCGGGCCGCTTTGTACTGGTTTCACGGCGTGCGCAGCAAGAACGTCACCCTGTGCTTCGCCGGCAATGCCGTGACCGCCCGGCCGGACCGGGTACGCGAGATCGTCGGGCATCTGCAGCAATTCCAGTACGCGGCCAACATCCGCTTCGTGACCGTTGACGGCACGCCGGCCCAGGATGCCGCCGCGGCAGGAGGGAACCTCCAGAAGCTGGCCTGCCCGGCGCCCACCACCGTCAACGGCAAGAGTTACTACGATGGCGACATCCGCGTCGCGTTGTGGAACACCGATGTGCCGGTAGACCCACCGGGGATGGTCCCCGGCACCGGCTGCACGCAGGAGCGGGTTGGCTCAAGCTGGTCGAACCCGCCCGACGAGCTCGATGCCAAACGGCCCTGCCAGTACAACCTGAAGTTGGGGGACGATGATCTGGACATGACCGGCGGTCAGCCCGGCGTGCATACCGGTACGCCCTGGCTCAACCACACCCTGCACGAGTTCGGCCACGCGCTCGGCCTTGCCCACGAACACGCCCGCGCCGACGAAAATGCGGGCTGCGTGTACACCGGCCACAGTGAATATCATGCTGTCAGCACAGGCTACATCACGCCCTACGATAAGAACTCGGTCATGCACTACCGGTTTTGGCCGAACGAGGTACCCTCTTGCAGTGGCCAGACGGGCACCAACTACAGCAACGACGGTCTCACGGCCTATGACAGGCTGGCCCTGCACCTCATGTATCCCGAAGACGTGCGGGTGGCCGAGTTCACCGGCAAGACGGTGGTGAAGGTGGGCGAAGCGCTGGTCCTGCGCTCGACCCTGACCCAGCAGGGGGCCACCGCGTTCGCGCTCACAAACTTCCAGTGGAAGGTGGATGGGGTGGTCAAGAGCACCAGCGATACGCTGAACACCACCTTCGCCGGCGCCGGCACCCACACGGTCCAGTTCACCTACCGGGATTTCCTGGACCGCGACTACAGTTCCACCTTCACCGTCCGCGTCCTGGATGCCGCCGACTTCAACGAGCAGATGGCCGCCGTGGAAGAGGCGCAGTTGTTGATGATGACGTCCAGCCTTCCCACCTACGTCTATCTGCCGACGGTTGTGCGTTGAGTAGACGGTACGAATGACTTCGCCCCGTTCGTCATCGGCCAGGAGTTGACCGTGCGCCTGCAGCCGGGAACCCACCCTCTCGTGCTGCAGGCGATCTCGTCGGCGGGGCCGATCGGCAGCGACAATATCACCGTCACCATCTTGATCGACAGCAATAGTGATGGTTGACCTGAGGGGTGTCCAGGTCGCGCCCGCCCCGCCCCGCCTTCAGGCTTGATAAGCCCACCCGTCTCGATGCCTTACAACACCTTGAACACCTTGGCCAAACTCTCGCCGTATACCGACAGCTCCCATTCGCACACCCAACCGAACGGCGTGAGCGTCACCTGGTAGCCGGTGTTGCGCAGGCGCGCGGCCGCGCTCTGTAAGAATGCTTCGGCAAACTGCGGCGACGCGCTGGCCTCGGCCAGATGGGTGAACGAGTGCAGCACGACGCTCCTGAAGCCGCGCTTGCCCGCAATCCATTTGACGTTCTTGACGAATTTGGTCTCCAGGCCGGCCGCGTTGGCCTCGTCTTGCGGCTCGGCATGGACGAAGATCACGGCCGCATCGGCCACCCGCACCTCGCCGCCGGCGTCGGCCGCGTCCGGCAGCGTCTTCTCGAACGGCCGGAACGCGAACTGTTTGGCGAGAAACATCAAGAGTCTCATCGCTGGAACCTCATACAGGTTCTTCCTGCGTCCGCTTTGTGGTAGAATAGATGGCGGCGCTTTTGCCCGACGGTTCCGGCAGGTGGAGCCTTCGGGAAAGGGGCCACACTCCATCGTCGAACGCCTAGAGGTGAACATATGTCGGACACGCCATCTTTCGATGTCGGCCAATTCGGAGACGTGAAACGCATTCTGGTCGTCGCCGCGCATCCCGATGACCTGGAGACCGCGTGCGGGGGCACGGTGGCGCTGTTGATCGAGCGCGGGGTCGAGGTGGCCTTGCTGTTGTGCACCGACGGCGACATCGGCACCCACGACCCCGGCTTCACGCGCGAGACCCTGGCCGCTGTGCGCCGGGAAGAAGCCCAGGCCGGGGCCCGCGTCTTGGGCCTGCAAAGCGTCTTCTTCCTGGGCCATCCCGACGGCGAACTGGTGGCCGATCTGGCCCTGCGGGCCGAGATCGCGCACATCTACCGTCGCTGGCAGCCGGACACCGTCTTCACCTTCGACCCGTTCTGGGCCGGCCAGGCGCATCCCGATCACACAGCCGCCGGCCGGGCCGCCGTAGATGCCTATATGCCGTCGAAGATGGAGCTCTATCATCCTGAACAGCTCGTGGACGGCGTCCGGGTGGCGGATGTCAAGCGCTTTTTCTTCTTCGGCGGCAGCAACCGCGAAGGGGAGATCACCATAGACATCTCGTCGGCCTGGGAAAAGAAGCTGGCCGCCACCCGTTGTCACGCCAGCCAGTTCGGCCAACGGGAAGAGGCGCTCCAATGGCTGGCCGAGTGGAACCGCGAAACCGGCAAGTGCTGCGGCCTGGAATATGCCGAGGCGTTCCATCCGATGCGGGTATGGTAAGGAGCAACAAGTTCGGGTAAATTTTCGAGGGTTATGGTCTGTATTGTACCGCCTGCGATGGAAATGCGGTAATGATTTCTTACATTTGACATGAACTCCTCGTGTTGGTATAATCGTCGTACCGCGATACATGAGGTAAAATGATGCAGGCGATAGTAACACAAGTCAGCTCCAAGTATCAAATCGTGATCCCTAAGCCGGTGCGTGAGGCGCTGCGCATTCAACCTCAGGACTCGCTGCTCTTCGTCATTGACGGCGATACGGTCACCATGCGTCTCCGCCCAGCCAGCCTCACGGCAGCGCTGCGTGGGCTACATGCTGATCTCTGGCCCGACCCCGATGACTGGCTGGAGAAGGAGCGCTCGTCATGGGAATAGACGACTTTCGGCGTCAACTGGCCGGCTTTCGTCTGGTCGCGTTGGATACCATGGTGTTTTCCTATCACCTCGCCGCCCATCCTCGCTACTTGACGCTGACTACAGAAGTGTTAGACGCAATCGAATCGGGCCAATTGGCTGGCATCACAACAACTGTCACGTTGGCTGAAATCCTGACGGTGCCGGCCAGGGCTGGCAACCGGCTGGCATTTCAGGATTACGAGCTCTATTTGACGCGCTTTCCCAACCTTCAGATCGTCCCGCTTGACATCACCTTGGCCCGCGAGGCGGCACTGGTGCGGGGCGAAACCACCCTGCGCACCCCTGACGCCATTCAAATTGCCGCTGCTCGTCTTGCCGGCGCCGATGCCATCGTTACCAATGACCACCGCTGGGCCGGCCGGATCGTCCAACCTGCGGTAGTCTTGTTGGACGATTACGCGGCATAGAACACAAAAGGCCGCAAATTGTCGGGAGCGCACGGCCGTGCGCTCCCGATGTTCGCACAGTCTTCATCATGTGCCAGGCATCCTCTCAGGTGCCCGGCATGATCGCCGCGCCTCTCAGGTTCGTCGGCGCCCCGCAGGCGATCCTCCCCATTTACGGCCGCGCCGGGCTGCCGTCGGGCAGTCGGGTTTGCGTCCAGCCCTCCACCCAGTCCTCGCACGGATACTTCGCCGCCAGCGCCTCGTTGATGTCAATGCCCAGGCCGGGCTTATCGTTGGGGTACATGTAGCCGTCCCGCACGACCGGCAGCCCGGGGAACATCTCGTACACCAGATCGTTGAACCGGCACCACTCCTGGATGCCGAAATTGGGCGCCCACAGGTCCAGGTGCAGGTTGGCCGCGTGGCCCACCGGCGAGGTGTCGCCCGGGCCGTGCCAGGCCGTGCGCACGCCGAACAGATTGGCGAACGAGGCCACATGCCGCGCCGGCGTGATCCCGCCCATCTGGCTGACGTGCATGCGGATGAAGTCAATCAGCCGATCCTTGATGAGGGGCGTCCATTCGTGAGGGCTGTTGAACAGCTCGCCCATGGCCAACGGCGTGGAGCATTGCGCCCGCATCATGCGGAAGTACTCGATGTCCTCCGGCGCCAAGGCATCTTCCAGGAAGAAGAGCCGGAACGGCTCCACATCTTTGGCGAACTGCACCGCATCGATCGGGCTGAGCCGCTCGTGGATATCGTGCAGCAGCTCCACCTCCGGGCCCACCGCGGCCCGCACGTGCTCGATCATCCGCAGCATGTTGCGCGTGTACGCGCGCGGGTCGTAGTAAGCGCCCTCGGGTGCGCCCTCCGGCTTGTGCATGATCGCCCCCTTGCCGCCGTAGCCGCCCATCTGCACGCGGATGTAGCGATAGCCCTGCGCCATGAACTTGCGGACGTTTTCCACCACCTCGACCGGATCGCGGCCGTCCGCGTGGACGTAGACGGCCGCCGCCTCCCGGCACTTGCCGCCCAGCAGGTCGTATACCGGCATCCCCGCCAGCTTCCCCTTGATGTCCCATAACGCCTGATCAATGCCCGAGATGGCGTTGTTCAGCACCGGGCCGTTGCGCCAGTAGCCGTTGACCATCGCCATCTGCCAGAACTCCTCGATGCGCGAGACGTCCCGGCCGAGCGCGAACGGCTTGAGATGCTTCTCGATGGCCGCGACCACGGCATGGAAGCGCTGGGTAAAGGTGGCGCACCCCAGGCCGTAAAGCCCCGGCTCCGAGGTGATGACCTTGACGATGACCAGCCGCTGCCCGGCCGGCTGGGTGGTGATGACACGGATGTCCTGGATGGTGATCGGTTTGGCCATATAACATGCTTCCTTTCCCTGAATGATTGATAACGATGCCGCTGGCGAACGGGAGTATCATACCCGCTTTTCGTCTAAACGCCAAGGCTCTTCAAGGGGGATAGGGCGGCTCTGTGTTGCGCGTCATCACGGACGTTGGCGGCCGCGCGGCCGTGGCCGCATGGGTCAAACACCCCATACAAAGATGGTGAAACTGCCCAATGGATTTACCCGACTCGACATGCTATTCTGTGAATGAAAGGAAGAAAGGAGGCCGCGTATGGAAGCCATGACCTTTCTGTTGGGCGTGACGTTGCGCATCATCTTGCCGTTCGGCCTGCTGTTCTGGATCAGCGCAGAGCTGCGGGCCTGGGATCAGAAACGAGGTGAGCTATGTTGAGCTTCGTGGACTTGCTTGCTGTTGCCGGCTTGTTTGCGCTGCGCATCGGCGTGCCGATCGCCGTCACTGCAGGGCTGGTCTACTTGCTCAAGCGACTGGATCGCAAGTGGGAGGCCGAGGCCAGGCTGATGCAGGAACGCGCGCGCGAAGCCGAAAAGGCGGCCGTCCAGGGGATCGCGCAAGGGGGAACGAAGGTGCGCGTGCCCGTCTCGCCGCAGCCGACCCTTCCGTGGGTGCCGCCGCCGGCCATCAGGCCGACCATCGCGCCCCCGCAACCCGGTTTGTTGGCCGCGGCCGCGCCTCAGCCGTGTTGGACCGCCAAGGGGTGCAGCGATGAGAAGCGAGCCGGCTGCGCCGCAGCGCAACACCCCGAGGTGCCTTGCTGGCAGGCGCGCTTCGATGCGGAAGGGGCCATTCCCGAACAGTGCACCGACTGCGACATCTTCCAACGCTATCCCAAGATGTGAAGGAGTGCTTGCCCATGAAGACAATCTTTGCGCAATTGCGCGAGCACAGGAGCGGATGGCTGGCCGTGCTGGTGCCGCTCCTGATCGCCGTAGTCGTCCTGGCGTTGACCGAAACCACCCGGGCCGCGCCGTTGCTCGTACCGGCCAACAGCCCATCCGACCGACTGACCTTCCAGCCGTCGCAGCCGACATGTCAGAGCTGTCATCCGCAAGAGTACGCTGACTGGCAGAACACGGTGCACGCGAAGGCCGCGCTCGATCCCGCCTTTAAAGCCCAGTTCGACAAGAGCCACAATCAGGGCGATTGCCTGAAATGCCACACGACCGGCTTCGACAAGGAGAGCGGCAAGTTCACCTGGGAAGGGGTCACCTGTGAGGCGTGTCACGGCCCGTACAAGCCGGGCCACCCGGCCGCGGAGACGATGCAATTGCCCATGGAATCCGAGACGTGTCGCCTGTGTCATCAGGCCGCGTTCGAGGAATGGGAAAAGAGCAAGCACGCCCAGAAAAACATCGAATGCTTCGACTGCCATCAGGCCCATACGCAGGGATTGCGCACCGGCAGCGCCGAAACGTTGTGCGCCGCCTGTCACAACGACCAGCAGACCCGCTTCGCGCATTCGCTGCACGGCATCGGCGGAGTGGAATGCGGCAACTGCCACATGGCGGCCACGCAAAAGAACACGGCCGGCGCCAGTTCATCGGCCGGCGCCGAGATCGAGGCGAAGAGCCATCGGTTCATCGTGCCGGCGGATGTCTGCAATCGTTGCCATAGCAACACGATCCATCCTGCAGCCGGCGCATCCCAGTCCGGCGTCGCCCAGCCGGTGGCCCTGGCGCGGACGAGCGGCCAGGCGGCGTCGGCCGTCAGCGCGGCGCGTGAGGCCGAGCTCGAAGCGCAGGTCACGGAGCTGCAGGGCCGATTGGCCACCCTGCGCGATGCCGCGGTGGTCAGCATGGGCCTCTCCCTGGGCTTCGGCGGGTTCGTCGGCCTGCTGCTGGGCATCGTCGGCATGTCGCTGTGGCACAGGAGGCAATCGAAATGAGCGCGACGAAGAGGGACGATCGGCGCCTGTCGCGACGGCAGTTCTTGAAGCTGTCGGCGGGCACGGCCGCAGCCGCAGCGGCGGCAAGCGCCCTGGCTCGCGACGCGGCCGCCTCGACCGGCGTCAATCCGGCCGATCAGCCGGCCATGTTGATTGATATCAGCCGTTGTACCGGCTGCGGCAACTGTCAGCGCGCCTGCATCGCGGCCAATAACCTGCATCCCACCAGCGAGCAGCTCGGCCAACTGAGCGCGCAGACTTTCACGTTCATCCAGCGTTACGACTTCGAGGGAGGCAAGACCCGTTTCGTGAAGCGCCAGTGCATGCACTGCGTGGACGCCGCATGCGCGTCGGCGTGCCCGGTATCGGCGCTGTACAAGACGCCGGAAGGCCCCATCGCCTATCGGCCCGATCGGTGCCTGGGCTGCCGCTATTGTATGGTGAGCTGTCCGTTCAACATCCCGCGCTTTGAATGGGACAAGGGCGTCACGCCCGAGATCCGTAAGTGCATGTTCTGCATCGAGCGCCAGCGCGCGGGCCAGCTTCCCGCCTGCGCGGAGAACTGCCCGTCGGGCGCGCTGAAGGTGGGCCGGCGCGAGGAACTGCTCCAGGAAGCGCACGCCCGCATCAATGCCAACCCGCGTTTCTATGTGAACCATGTCTACGGCGAGCACGAGGCCGGCGGTACATCCATGCTCTATATCTCCGATGTGCCGTTCGAGTTGCTCGGCTTTCGCACCGATGTCTCGACGCGGCCGATCCCGGCCTATACCTGGGATGTCATGTCGAAACTGCCGTGGGTGGTGGGCGGCCTGGCCGTCTTCCTGACCGGCGCGTCGGCGTACACCCGGCGCCGCGGGGGCGGCCATCACGACGATACGCCGCCGTGGGAACGAGAAGGTTGAGGGCGGGGGGCTGGAAGCTGGGGGTTGAGGATTCATTTGGTAGCCAATGCGGGATCGCATACCTGGCTGGCTTTCAGTATCTAATGTTGAGGAGACAGGCCGTGTTGCAAGATATCTTGATGCTCGCTGCGTTTTTCATCCTGCGCATCGGCGTGCCCTTCCTGCTGGTCATCGGGATCGGCTATTCGCTGTTGCAACGTTTCTACGGCGTCAGGCTCGACTTTTCGCCCAGGTTCGTCACCGGCGTGGGGCTGGTGCTGGCGCTCTGGGCGCTGGCGGCCATCACGCTCATCCTGCGCTTCACGAGCGGCCTGGGCGCCGTCACCAACCTGAGCGATCGGTTCCCGCTGGGGCTGTGGATCGGCTTCGACGTGATGGCCGGCGCGATGCTGGGCGGCGGTGCATTCGTGTTGGCCGGCCTGGTCTACGTGTTCGGCATCGAGCGCTATCGGCCGATCCTGCGCTCGACCATCCTGACGGCGTTCCTGGGCTATGCGTTGCTGATCGTGGCGCTGCTGATCGATGTGGGCCGGCCGCAGAACATCCTGCTGGCGCGGCCGGTCTATTTCATCAACATCCACTCGGTGTTGTGGGAAGTGGCCATGTGCGTGCTCTGCTACACGGTCGTGCTCGCGCTGGAGTTCGCGCCGGCGCTGTTCGAGCGGCTGCGCTGGCGCCGCGCGTGGCAGATCACCCACAAGATCACGTTGCCGCTGGTGATCGTCGGCATCCTGCTCTCGACGATGCACCAGTCGTCTCTCGGTTCGCTGTGGTTGATCGCGCCGGGCAAGCTCTACGGGCTGTGGTACTCGCCGCTGCTGCCGGTCTTCTTCTGGATTTCGGCGGTGGGGGTGGGCCTGGCGATGGTGGCGGTGGAATCGAATCTCAGCTCGCGCGCGTTCAAGCGGGGGCTGGAGCAAGAACTGCTGGCGAGCCTGGCGAAGGCCAACGCCTACCTGCTGGGGTTCTATGCGGCCTTCCGCCTGGCCGATTTGGCGGTGCGCGGCCAGTTTCATCTCGCGCTGACGCCCAATCTGCCCATGTTGCTCTTTTGGGTCGAGCTCGGGCTGGGCGCCATCGTGCCGGCGATATTGTTGGCGCGGCCGCAGATCCGGGAAAATCGAAACGCGCTCTTCGCCGTCTCGGCCGTGATCGTGAGCGGCGGCATCCTCAACCGGCTGAACGTGAGCATTTTCAGCCTGTACAGTTACACCGGGCCGATCTACATCCCTTCGTGGATGGAGATCGTATTGACCGCCGCCATGTTCACCTTCGGCGGTGCGGTCTTCGCCATGTTGGCTCGCCTGCTGCCGGTCTTCCCGGCCGAGCATGGCCGGCCGCTCGCCGCGGCGCCGGCAGAAAGCTGACGGCCGCGAACGTCGCGGGGGCGGGGCCGCTCATGGCCGGCCGTACCGCCCCATGAGCTGCGCCTCACCCAGCACGTGCCCTTGCATGGCCGCTTGAACGTCTTTGGCCGTGGCGTTGTTGCCCAGGCCGAGCGTCCTATCGAGGGCATATAGCTTGAAGAAATAGCGATGGGTGCCGCCGGGCGGACAGGGCCCGCCATAGCCGATCCGCCGCCAGCTATTCGTCCCGTGGACGCCCCCGCCCTCGAGCGACGGCCGGGCCGGAACCCCCTCCGGCAGGCCGTTGAGGGACGGCGGCAGGTCAAAGAGCACCCAATGCACCCATGTGCCGATCGGCGCGTCCGGATCGTCGCAGATCAGCGCCAGCGACCTGGTCCCGGCCGGCACCCCGCTCCAGGCGAGCGGCGGCGAGATGTCCGCGCCGTTACAGGTGTACTGCGCAGGGATCGGCCCGCCTTCGACGAATGCCGGGCTGGTCAGCGTCATCCCCGTGGCCTTGGCGCCGACCGTCGGCGTCGGGGCCGGCGCGCCGGCGCCGGCACATCCGGCAAGCAAGATCAGTCCGCCGAGCAAAGCAAGCATCCGCCACATCGCACGCCTCCTTGTAGGGCGAGCTTAAGCTCGCCCTACGCTCGCCCTACGCTCGCCCTACATTTGCCCTACGTTGCGGATCAATGACAGGTCGCCGCTGGCCGCGGCCGCGAGCACCGGCCCCATATAGTCGTCTACCATTTCGGCCGTCATCGGCACGGGCATGTTTTCGAGCTTGCTCTTGAGCTGCGGGTCCTTGGCGGCCGCCAGCGCGCGGGCGATATGCGCCGGCGTGAAACCCGGCACATCGGCCAGCCGCGTGGGGAACCCCACCGCCGCCTCGAACGCGATCATCCCCTCGGCCACCGCCAGCCCCAGATCGCGGCCCGCCAGCCGATCCAGGTCGGCCCGGATGTAGCCCGCATCCCGATAGATGCGGCCGATCAACCGCAACGGCGCCTCGACGGCCGGCGCGAAGAAGACGGTCCAATACGGGTTGAGCATCCCGCACGCCCGGCCGTGCGAGAGCACATCCACCAGCGAGAAGCTGGTCAGGTGCGCACCGTTGGTGCCGCCGATCATGATCGCGTAGCCGCCCAGGTCGGTGGCCAGGCCAAGCGCCTCGCGGCCCTCTGCGTCGTGGCCGTCGGCCAGGACGCGCGGCAGGTAGTTGACCACCAGGCCGATGGCCTCTTGCGCCACCGCGGCCGCCCGCTCGTATTCCGGCTTGCCGACGGCCGAATAGAGCACCTCCAGCGCATGCGAGATGCCGTCCAGCGCACCGTCGGCCGTGAGGCCGGGGGGCGCGTCGAAGGTGGTGCGATAATCGAAGACGGGCCGTTGCGGCACGATAGCCATGTCAATGATCAGCTTTTTCTGGCCCGTGCGCAGGTCGGTGATGTTCGAGTACTTGGTCAGGTGCGCGGCCGAGCTGGCCGCGGTCTGGATGGCCACGTGCGGCGTAAGCGCCTTGCCGGCGCGGCCGAGCGCGGCGGTCACCAGGCCGGCGCCGAAGTACTCATCTATCGCGCCGCCCAATGTGCGCAGTACCTCGGCCGCTTTGACCGCGTCAATGGTGCTCCCGCCGCCGAAGGAGATGATCACGTCCCCGTCCGCGCGGCGCAGGAAATCGGTGATGCGGGCCAGGTCTTCGCGCGGCGCGTTGGGCGCCGCGCCCTCCTCCTCGCCCACGATCTCCACGCCGGCCGCGCGCAGGGCGTCTCGAATGGCATCCATGTAACAGTCGCAGCCGGGGAACCGACAGCCGACGAAGGCCGCCCGACGCCCCAGGCTCGCGGCCACTGCACCCACCTGCGGCAACACGCCCAGGCCGTGCAAATACGCATCCCCCTTGAACTCGCGCAACAAAGCTTGCGCCCGCTCGAAACCTTTCATCGGAACCCTTTTCCTCCATGATGCTCAATGTCGAATCCCAATCGCGCTCACTCTTCCCCGCCGCCCACCAGCGCGATCTCCAATGCCTCGCGCAGCGTGCGCGCGCCGAGCACCTCCAGCCCGGGGGGCAGATGATCCAGCTTGCGCGCCGCGGTCTTGGGCACGAGCACGCGGGTGAAGCCGAGCTTGGCGGCCTCGTTCAGCCGTCGCGCGAGCTGGCCCACGCTGCGCAGCTCGCCGCTCAGGCCGACCTCGCCCACCAGGGCCAGGTCGGCGGCCACCGGCCGGTTGCGCGCCGACGAGGCGATTGCCGCCGCGATGGCCAGGTCGGCGGCCGGCTCTTCCACCTCCAGCCCGCCCACGATGTTCACCAGGACATCCTGATCGGCCAGGCGCACGCGGGCGCGCTTGGAGAGCACCGCGGTGATCAGGAGCAGGCGGTTGAAATCCACGCCGTTGGCCGTGCGCCGCGGCTGGGCGAAGGTGGTGACGCTGGCCAGCGCCTGCACTTCCACCAGGATCGGCCGCGTGCCCTCCATGGTTACCGCGATGGCGGAGCCGGCCGTGTTCGGCAGGCGTTCGGCCAGGAACGCCTCTGATGGGTTCTTCACCTCGGTCAATCCTTTTTCGGCCATCTCGAAGACGCCCACCTCGTTGGTCGAGCCGAAGCGGTTCTTCACCGAGCGCAACAGCCGGAACGAGTGAAACCGTTCCCCCTCCAGGTAGAGCACCGTGTCCACCATGTGTTCGAGCACGCGCGGGCCGGCGATGGCGCCCTCTTTGGTCACGTGGCCCACCAGGAAGAGGGGGAAAGTCTGCGCCTTGGCCAGGCGCAACAGGGCCGCGGAGCAGTCGCGCACCTGGGTTACGCTCCCCGCGGCCGATGGGATGGCATCCGAGTAGATGCTCTGCACCGAATCCACGACGACGAGCCGGGGTTGGGTCTTCTCGATGTGGCCGACGATGCTCTCCAGGTGGGTATCGGCCAGCACCAGGATATTGGGCGAGGCGATGCCGAGCCGCTCGGCGCGCAGCTTGATCTGCGCGGCCGACTCCTCGCCCGAGACGTAGAGCACCGGCCCGCGGTTCTCGCGGCCGCGCGGCCCGGCGTCGGCCAGGGCCGCGCAGAGCTGCATCAGCAGCGTGGTCTTGCCGATGCCCGGGTCGCCGCTGATCAGCACGACCGAGCCGGGCACGATGCCGCCGCCCAGCACGCGGCTCAGCTCGCCGATGGGCACGGGGATGCGCTCATACCCGTCGGCGGGGATGTCGGGCAGGGGTTGTGGGCCGGGACCGCCGGCCGCGATCGAGGGGGTTCCCACCCGTCCCGGCGCGGCCTCCTGGATTACCGTCTCGACGAGGGTGTTCCATTCGCCGCAATCGGGGCATTTGCCCTGCCACTTGGGTTGTGCGCTGCCGCATACCGAACAGACGTAGCGTGTTTTCGGTTTGGCCATGGCGTCGTTCCGTCATCACGCGGAATGCGTTCCGCATTTAATGTGGTGTTTTCGCGCGGGCGGGAGCATGTCGTACAGGTATTGTAGGGGCGCACGGCTGTGCGCCCTGCGTACATGGCCGCGCGTTTGGCTTCGAATTCAGTGTACGTCAAGTCGGGCGGTTATGCAAGAAGCCAGGGAGTGCAAATCCTATGCTGAAGCTCGCCGTACGCCTGTACCGCGAGCTTTAGCTCGTGTCTCCGCCGGGCGAGCTGAAGCTCGCCGTACGCCTGTACCCGCGAGCTTTAGCTCGTGTCTCCGCCGGGCGAGCTGAAGCTCGC
>DAOTZV010000135.1:0-30177 GCA_034434235.1 Anaerolineae bacterium | reverse complement strand
GCCGCAAAGCCGATCACCCGCTCGTCGCCGTTCAAGCCGGCCCGCGCGCGCAACGCCGCCATCCCCGCCGGGGTCGGATCGGGGATGATCACCGGCGGCAGGATCACCCGCACCTTGCTGTCCAGGAAACGGGAGAGGAAGGGCGAATGCCGCGCGAAGTCCTCGGTGTAGGCCACGATGGTATCGGCCAGCCGGCCCGCCAGCAGATTGTCCCAGAAGGTCAGCCGGTCCACGATCTTGCCGTACCAGACGGGCGGCATCTGGAGGTCGCAGTGATAGGTGAGGATCGGCCGCCGGCCGACGAGCCGCGCCAGCCACGTGGCAAGCGCGGCTTCGACCTGCGGCAGATGGATGCTGATCACCTCGTGCGCCCGCATCTCGCGCCACGCGATGGGAATGAAGGTGGGCATGAAGACGCCCTTGTTCAGCCGAAAGGCCACCGGCACGCGCACGATCCGCACGCCATCCAACGTTTCCTCCGCGGGAAGCGCGGGGGAATAACGAGAGGTCAAGACGGTCACCTGATGGCCGCGCTCGGCCAGCGCGCGCGCCAGCCGCTCCACATAGATCGTCAGGCCGCTCACGTGCGGCCGGTAGTACGTCAGGACGAAAAGGATCTTCACTCGAACAATCCCCGGTTGGCCCGTACCCACTCGACGAGGCGCGCGATGCCCTCGCGGGCGCCGATCCGCGGCGCCCAGCCGAACTCCGCGGCCGCCTTGCGCACATCGGCGATGAACACCGGCTGGTCGCCCGGCCGCCAGTCGCGGAACGCGGCCGGCACCACCTGATACCCCACCAGCTCGGAAAGCAGCGGCCCGAACTCGGCCCAGATCGAAAGGGGATTGGCCGGCCCGCCGCCCAGATTGTAAATCCGGCCCTTCGTTACGTCAATCCGCGCGGTCGCCATCTGAAACGCCCGGACCAGATCGTCCACATGCAACAGGTCACGCACCTGCTTGCCGTCGCCGTAGATGGTGATCGGCTTGCCGGTGACGGCCGCGATGACGAACCAGGCCACCCACCCCTGGTCTTCGACCCCCATTTGCCGCTGGCCGTAGATGCAACTTTGCCTGAAGACAACCGATCTGAGGCCGTAGATGCGGAAGTAGTCACGCACATATTGGTCGGCCGCCCCTTTGGAACACCCGTAGGGGCTATGGAAGTCGAGCGGCCGGTCTTCGCCCACCCCCTGCGGATAGTCCGGCAACTCGTAGCGCGTCGCCAGTTCGATCGCCCGCGCGTCCTCCATGCCGCCATATACCTTATTGGTGGATGAGTAGATGAAAACCGGGTCGTGGCCGGCATGGCGCGCCGCTTCCAGCACGTTGAAGGTGCCCAGCGCGTTGATCTCGAAGTCAGTGCGCGGGTCGGTCACCGAGGTGGTGACCGCGGTCTGGGCGGCCAGGTGATAGATCGCCTCCTGGCCTTCGGCCGCGCGCAAGACCGCCGGGTAGTCCCGGATGTCGCCCAGGATGAAGGCAAACGCTTCGTCGCCGTACTTTTCCCGCAGCCACGCCAGGTTGGCCGCGCTGCCGCGGCGCGAGAGGTTGTCGAACAAGGTAACCTGATGGCCGGCCTCGATGCTCGCTGCGGCCAGGTTGCAGCCGATGAAGCCGGCGCCGCCCGTGATGAGAATGCGCATGGATGAGTCCTCTTCGTCGAGAATGGTTGCTTTACTTGAGTCTGGACAACAGGTTCAGGATCAACGTCAAGAGCAGGCTTACGGCAAGCATGGTGCCCAACGGAATATAGACCGTCAGATTGCCGCGCTGGATGAGGATATCGCCGGGCAATCGGCCGAGGCCGGGCAGCTTGCCGATCAAGATCAAGAGCAATCCCAGGAGCAACAGCCCGCCGCCGACGTAGGCCAACAAGCGGCCAAGGCCTTCCAACATCGCTCTACCTCCCCACCGAGAGATCTGGCCTGTGCGCCTGCCAATGGCGCAGTACTTGGCTCAACGAGGTGCCGTGAACGGCCAACGCCACGCCCCCAGTCACGCTGAGGGTCAGATAGTTCATCCCGTGCCAGATAATCGCGTAGCCCAGCGCCAGCTCCTTGGGTACGCCGAACGCCGCCAGCGCCACCGTCACCAGATAATGGAAGACGCCGATGTAGCCGGGCGAAGAGGGCACCAGCATTCCCAGCGCCACCACGATATTGGCGAAGATCACGGCCGTGAGCGGCACATCGAGACGGAACGCCCGGGCGCAAGACCAGGCCGCGGCGATCACCGAAGCCCAGGCGATCATCGTCACGCCGACGAGCACGACGCCCGAGCGCCGGCGCAAGGCGGCAAATCCGTCCAGCAGATGCCCCAGGCTCGCGTACACGCCCGGCCGATCCAGCAGTCGCACGGGACGAAACGCCCGCTTCGCCAGGCCCACCAGCGCATCGCGGCGGAAGGAGAGAAACACGATCAGCCCGGAGGCGAGAAGCGCGACCACGCCCAAGCCCTGCGCGGCGGCCGTCATCTCGGCCGGCAACCGCACGAACGGCAACAGGCCCACCAGGATCGCCAGCAACGTGAGCAGGTCGAGCAGCCGCGAGACGATCAAGGTGGAGAGGCCGCGGGCCGCGCTCACCGGTTCCTCGCCCACCAGGAGCACCACGCTGATCACCTCGCCCAGCCGCGCCGGCAACACGTTGCTGGCCAGATAGCCGGCCGAAAGAGCCGTGAACACCGGGCCGAACCCGGGCTGATATTCGGGCCGAAACAGGAGCTGCCAGCGCCAGGCCTTGATCGCCAGGGTCAACACGGTCGCCGCGACGGCCGGCGCCAGCCATCCGTAACTGGCCTGTTGCAAAGCATGCCAGAGGTCTTCCAGGCGCACCCCGCGCAGGGCCAGGGCCAGGAAGGCCACGCTCACCGCGATCTCGATGGCGCGGCGCAGCGGCGCACGCCGTGGAGATGGCGCCGCCGGAGGCAGATCTTCGTTCCGCGCTGTGGTCAAGCGTCCAGTTTCCGGTTGACAGGATAACCCGGCCTTCGCCGATGACACGGATGGCCATCCGCGGAGAAGCCGGCTGCGTAAATCCTACAGATTATAACACCGCCGCTTGCGGCTGCCAAAGCGCACGAGGGGCCTCGCGCGGCCGCGCTCAACCGCCCGCGGGCGTGCGCGTGCCGCCCCGATCGGGGTATTGCGGCCAGTTCGGCAATACCCAGCGAACGTAGGCCGGCACCGGATCGAGGAAATAGACATCCACCCACCAGTGCCAGAGCTCGAAGTCGTCGTCGCTGTAGCCCAGG
Organism: Anaerolineae bacterium; assembly: GCA_034434235.1. GTDB lineage: Bacteria > Chloroflexota > Anaerolineae > CG2-30-64-16 > CG2-30-64-16 > CAKZKT01. Next base: position 26,923 of record DAOTZV010000135.1, on the reverse strand, counting down.
TCGAGCCATTTGCCGAACAGTCCGCTGCCGGTGTCGGCTGCAAGCGCCCTGCCGTAGCCCGGCACGTAGAGCCGCGTGCCCAGAGGAATGACCGTGGGGTCCACGCCCACCAATCCCTTGCCGGCCGGCAAGCCGCTACGGGTGATGCCGTACCACGGCGCCGAACGCGGTGTGCCCGAACGCGCCGGCGAATAGGAGGTAGCATAGGCACGAATCTTGCGCCAGTAGGTGATCGGGCCGTCGGGCGTGTCCAGCGTGCGCCAGACGATCTTGGTGCCGTAGGCCACCACGCGGGTGATCGGCTCGGCCGCCACCCAATCGTCCAGCATCACGCGCGAGATCTCCTGGCCGTCCACCACCGTCACCTTGAACCGCTTGCGGCGTTCGCCGACCTCGCCCTGTTGCACCAGGCGCTGGTTATCTATCTCCATCTCCGGATCGGCCACCAGCACCGACGCGAAGGGGATCGCCTCGCGCTCGACCTCGACGGTTTCCAGGACGCGCACGATCTTGATCAGGGTGTTATCGCGCACGGGCGTATCGAGCGCGGGCGTCACCCGGTCGTTCCCCGAGACGATCATGCCCAGCTCCACCAGCGCGTCGCCGACCGTCTTGCCGCGCGTGCGGGTCTGGACGGTGCGCCGGTCGGCCGTGATCAGCACCGGCCGCGAACGCTGGATGATCACGCGCAGGCCGTCCTGCACCCGGCTGCCCAGGGCCGGCTGGACGGTATCGCCCAGGTAGATCGTCACCTGAGCGCGCAGGAGCGCCTCGCCGACCGTGGCCGCGGTCGTGTGCACGGCAAAGGGCACGGTGCCGTCGTCCACGATCAGGGTGACGGCCCGACGCACGTTCAGCCGCACCGGGGGCGGCTCGCGGCCCACCCAGGCGTGCGGCCGCGGCACTCGCCACCCGCCGGTGCTCGTGTCGGTCGCGGTGGGGGAAGGCAAGGGAGTGGTCGCCGCAACCTGCGCGCCGTCCAGCCAGATCTCGTCCTGATCGGCCAGGCGCATGCCGGCGTCGGCCAGCAGCTCGCCCACGGTCTGCGCGTGCGTGTAGACCGTGTATCGGGCGCCGTCGGCCTCCACGATGCCGGGCCGGGCCCGCTGCACCGAGATGGCCATGTCCGGCGTCAGGGGCGCGTCGAGCGCGGGCGACACTCGATCTTCGGGCCGGATGTGCACCCTCAGGTCGGCCAGGAGTTGGCCAACGGCGCCGCGGGTCGTGCGCACGCGCTCCGCGTAGCCGTCCACCGTCACCGTCACCTCGACGCCGGCGCGACATGCCGCGACGGCCGAGATGGCTCCCACGGCAATCAAGCCGGCTGCCGCGATCAGCCAGGGCAGGAAGCGCCAGAGGCCCCTGATGGTCGCGCACCTCGCCATCACGATAAGAACGCACCTCGTGCGGATCTGTCCAGCGGCCGCATCTCCACGCCGGGGACGGCGGTCCCGCAGTGCGCGCAGACGCCGTCGCCCAGGCCGCGAAAGCGCACGTGGTAGCCGTAGCGTTCGATCAGCAGCGCGCCGCAGTGCGGGCAAAACGTGCTTTCCGATTCGTGTCCCGGCAGGTTGCCGACGTACACGTAGCGCAATCCGACATCCCGGCCGATGTGCCAGGCGCGCGCCAGAGTGGCGGCCGGCGTGGGCGGCACGTCGCTCATGCGATAGTGCGGGAAGAAGCGCGATACGTGCCAGGGGACATCCGGCCCCAGCTCGTTGAAGAGGTAGCTCGCCACCCAGCGCAGCTCTTCGTCCGAGTCGTTCAGTCCGGGGATGACCAGGGTGGTCACCTCCAGCCAGATGCCGAGCTGTTGGATCAGCTTGAGGTTGGCGAGCACCGGCTTCAGGTCGGCGCCCGAGATCTTGTGGTAGAACTCGCCGCGGCCGGCCTTCAGGTCCACGTTGATGGCGTGGATCAACCCGGCCATCAGGCGGAGCAGCTCCGGCGTCATGTAGCCGTTGCTGACGAAGACGTTCTTCAGGCCCAGGCCGACGGCCACGCGCGCGGTGTCCAGGGCATATTCGGCGAAGATGGTCGGCTCGGTGTAGGTGTACGAGATGGAGGCGCAGCCGTACTCGCGGGCGGCACGGGCGATGGCTTCGGGTCGGGCCGTTTCGCCCGGCACCTGATGGCTCTCGCGCGGGAGTTGTGAGATCTCCCAGTTCTGGCAGAAGGCGCAGCGAAAGTTGCAGCCGACGGTCGCGATGGAGTAGGATCGGCTGCCGGGCTGGAAGTGGAACAACGGTTTCTTTTCGATAGGGTCCACGTGTTGCGAGATCGCCCGCTCGTAGACCAGGGTCACCAGGATGCCGTCGCGGTTTTCGCGCACGCAACAGGCGCCTTGCCTGCCCGGCGGAATGACGCACCGGTGGGCGCACAGGTTGCAACGCACGCGCAGGTCGTCGGCGGCCAGCCGCTCCCACAAGATCGCTTCGTGGGCCATGTTCGCCTCCTTCCTCTTGATTTCAAGCTGATTTTACCACGAAGGGCGGGAAAGATGAAGAACGCGCGCGCGGGTCGTCGGTTTGCCAAACCGCCTGAATTCGTGTAAGATCGTGCGCGGGGGTGGTTGTGTCCCGGTGGGCGCCCCGGTCTTCAAAACCGGTGGTGGGCGCGAGGAGCGGCCACGGTGGGTTCGACTCCCATCCACTCCCGCCAGACGCGCAGAGGCGACGGCCATGATGGCCGCCGCCTCTCTTTTTGCAGGACTTACGCTCCCCTTGCTCGCAGGGGGTTTGCAACCCGGTTACCGCTTCTCCAGGCACCCCAACGCGTTGACGATGCACTGGGCGGCCGCCTCGGTCGTCCACTTGCCTGTGTTGATCACCAGGTGGTACAGGAGCGGATCGGCCCAGTTCACCCCGTAGAAGCGCTCCAGGTATTCGGCCGAAGCCTTATCGCGCTCCAAGATATGCTCTCGGGCCTCCTTCGCGCTGAGCTTGTTCCGCTCGGCGATGCGCTGAACGCGCAGTTCGAGCGGCGCCTCGATGCGCACATGGAGCACCCCAGGCTTGTCCCGCAAGATCGCCTGACCCCCGCGGCCGACGATCACCGCGTCCCCCTGCTGATACGCCGTCTCGATGGCCCGCTGAATCAACCAGATGGCCATGTACTCATCCAGCCAGGCGATGGCCGGCTTCTTGATCATCTCCGGCCGCTCGTCCCAGAACCCGAGATCGGCGATCGCCTTGGGCCGGCGGTAACCGAGGAGCCGGTCGATGAACCCGCGCAGCCGATATTCGTCCTCGCGGTAATCAACGAAGCTCTGTTCGGTGAACCCCTCCTGAGCCATGACTTCCGCCATCAACCGCTTGTCGAAGTAACGATAGCCGAGCAGATCGCTCACGCGCAGCGCGATGTCCAGACCCCCGCTGCCCAGTTGCCGGGAAACAGTGATGACTGCCATAGGCGCCTCCTTCTTCGTGTGCGGGTTCTCTGTTAAACGATCCGGGCGATCATCACGGATCAGCGTCCCTCTTGCGCACGCTGTTACTATTATAACACACTTTTCGCTGTTGCGCGCGACGAATTTGCAATTCAAAAAGTGGCTTGCACGAGCATTGAACCGATGGTATGATTGGAAACGAAATGCGATCCTCGTGATTTCGAGAGAAGATTTCGAGAGAAGATGCGATGAGACGCGCGGTTCCTCGCCTCGACGGCCGTCGGCCTACCCTGGGCGTACTGGCCGGCTGGCAGTATTATTGGACGGCCATGCCGCTGAGCTATCTCGCCCCGCTCTTCCGGGCGATCCGCGAGGCCGCGCAATACTTCGGCTGTAACCTGCTCTTGGGCTGCGGCATGGGGCCCTCGGCGGCCTTCGGCAGCCCGTTCCGGCCGGCCTGGCCCGCGCCATCGGCCGACAGCGATTTCGTCCCCATCGGTCCGTGGAATACCGACGGCCTGATCGTCATCAATCCGCTGCATTCGGCCGAACGCGGCCGCTATCTGCAAGAGGTCATGGCGGCCGGCCATCCGGTCGTCTTCATCGCTTCGGGCCAACCCGGGCCCACCGTGGTCGCCGATAACGCCGGCGGCATCCTGCAGGCAATGCACCATCTGGTACAACATGGCCATCGGCGCATCGCCTTCATCGCCGGCAGCGAAGACGACATGGAGGGGGATACCGGCATCCGACTGAAGGCCTATCGGGACGCGCTGCGCCTCTACGGCCTGCCGGCCGACGAGCAGCTCATCGTCTTCGGCCGGCATGTCTACGACGGCGGCTATGCGGCCATCCGACAGCTCCTGGCCAACAGCGCATCTTTCAGCGCGGTGTTGGCCAGCAACGACGAATCGGCTATGGGCGCCATGCAGGCGTTGCGCGAGGCCGGCTTGCGCATCCCCCAGGATGTCGCGATCATCGGGTTCGACGATCGGCCGGAGACGGTGGCGCAACAGCCCGCGCTGAGCAGCGTCCATGTCCCCCTGTTCGAGCTCGGCTACCGCGCGGTGGAGATGTTGCTGCGCCGGATCGAGGGGCACCCCGCGCCGTCCGAGCCGGTGCTGATCCCCACCCGCCTCATGCCGCGCGAATCGTGCGGTTGCGGCCGGAGCGCCTTCGATGCCGATGCGATGGCCGGCGCGGCGAAACGCCCGGAGACAGAGGCCGAAGCGGTTCAGCAGCAGGTCGCCGCAGCGATGGCGGCCGCCGTGCTCGCCGAGGCCCAAGAGCTGAGCCCCGCGACGGCAGAGGAGCAGTGTCGCCGGCTGGTCGCCGCCCTGGTGGCCAGCGCCCAACAAGGGGATCGCCGGGAATTCTGGCAGACGTTAGAGGCCGTGTTGCAACAGGCTGTTCCCGGCCAGAAACCTGCGCCGCACAGCGGCGAGGACCCTCATCTCTGGCAGGCGGCGATCTCGGTGCTGCGCGAACGCCTGCCGGATCTGCTGCCGCCGCGGGCCGCCGCGCCGGCCGCCGAATGGCTCGATGCCGCGCGCGTCGCCATCAGCACGGCCATGTGGCGCCGCCATCGCTTCCACCTGATCAACGAACGCCTGACGCGGGATCGCGTGAACGTGTTGACCACCCGCCTGCTGACCGCACTGGATGAGGCCCAGGCATATGAGGCCCTGGCGCAACACCTGCCGGAGATCGGCGTCCGCATCGCCGGGCTGGCGCTGCTCGAGGCCGAAGCCGATGATCCGGTCGCCTGGAGCGCCCTGCGTCCCCTGACCTCGCCGCGGCAGGCGTTCGCCTCGCAACAGCCGTTTCCGATCCGTTTCCGCAGTCGCCAGTTTCCTCCGCCCGGCTTCCTGCCGGACGCAAGCGATCCCCAGACGGAAGGCGAACCGTTCAGCCTGGCCCTGGTGCCGCTGCAGGGCCCCGACAGACAGATCGGCTACATGGTCTTCGATACGGCCATGCTCGACCTCTACGGCGCCATCGTCCAGCAACTGGCGGCCGCGCTCAACACGGCGCAGCTCTATCGGCGGGCCACCGAGGGCCAGCGCCTGGCCGAGGAAGCCAACCGGCTCAAGAGCCGCTTCCTCTCTATGGTGAGCCACGAGCTGCGCACCCCGCTGAGCATGATCGTCGGCCTGAGCGAAGTGCTGTTGCGCGAACAGGATCAGGCCGCAACGCCGTTGCCCGGGCCCTTCCGCGAAGACATCGAGCGCATCCTGGCCCATGCTCAGCACCTGGGCCGGCTGATCAACGACGTGCTCGACCTGGCCAGCAGCGAGGCCGGCCAGCTCCGCCTGGCGCAGGAAGCCGTGAACCTGAGCGAAGCCCTGCGCATGGTGGCCGAGACGGGCCGGCGGCTGGCCGCCGAAAAGGGCCTGACGTGGCGCGAAAACCTGCCCGAATCGGGCCCCTGGGTCTGGGGCGACCGCACTCGCCTGCGCCAGGTGGCCCTCAACCTGGTGCACAACGCGGTCAAGTTCACGGCGCAGGGCGAGGTGCGGCTGGAGCTGACCGTCGGCCCGGAAGGCGCAACGGTTGCGGTGCACGACACCGGCCTGGGCATCCCGGCCGAGGACCAGGCCCTGATTTTCAACGAGTTCGGCCGCTCGGAGCGCAGCATCCGCTACGGCTACGGCGGCCTCGGCCTGGGGCTGGCGGTATGCCGGCGGCTGGTGGCCCTGCACGGCGGCACAATCGGAGTGCGCTCCACAGGAAAGGAGGGCGAGGGCTCCATCTTCTATTTCACCTTGCCCACCATCCCTCCGCCCGCGCCTGCACCACCGACAGAGCTGCGGCCGCCGGCCCCAAAGGGCATCCTGCTGCTGACCGCCGCCCCGCAGCAGGAGCCCCCCCTGGCCGACCGGCTGCGTCGCCGCGGGATCTCCGTCGAGACATTGGCGCCGGTCGCCGGATGGACCGCGCAGGCCGCGGCCCTCGGCGTCGGCGCCGTCGTGGCCGATGCCGACCTTGCCGTCGCCCAGGCCTGGGAGATCATGGCCGAGCTGCGCGGCAACCCGGCCACGCGAGAGGTCCCCCTGGTGCTCTATGCGCAGGCGGAAGGCGGCGCGGCGACCCTGGAGCTGAACCATCTGACCAAGCCGCTCAACTACGATGAGCTGACGCGCACGCTCGACCGCTATCTGGGCTTTCCGACCCCTGGCGCACGGGCCGAACGACCGGCCAGCGCGTCGGCGGCGGACAACGCCGGCCACACGATCCTGATCGTGGACGATGATCCCGCCACGGTGGAGATGCACGCCCGCCTGATCCAAACGCATCTGCGCGGGTGCCGCGTGCTCAAGGCGCACGGCGGCCGCGCCGCGCTGGACATCCTGCGCCGCGAACGGCCCGACCTGGTGCTGCTCGACCTGCTCATGCCCGACGTAGACGGCTTCGCCGTGCTGGAGCAGATGCAGGAAACGCCATCCACCCGCAACGTGCCGGTCGTCGTCCTCACCGGCCAGGTGCTCACCGAGGCCGACATGGCGCGGCTGAACCGCGGGGTGGCCACGGTATTGCGTAAGGGGCTCTTCACCCTGGACGAGACGGTGGCCCACATCCAGGCCGCCCTGGAGCGCAAGCGCAAGGTGAGCGGCGAGGCGCAACGGCTGGTACGCAAGGCCATCGCCTATCTGCACGAACATTACGCCGATCCGATCTCGCGGCAGGACATTGCGCGCCACGTGGGCATGGACGAGGACTACCTGACCGCCTGTTTCCGCAACGAGCTCGGCGTGACGCCGATCGCTTACCTCAATCGCTATCGCATCAGCCAGGCGAAGCGCCTGCTGACCGAGACCGCCAGGAGCATCACCGAGATCGCGTTGGAGGTGGGCTTTTCCGACAGCGGCTATTTCAGCCGCGTCTTCCGCCGCGAGACCGGCCGCTCGCCCGAGGCGTATCGCCGCGCCGGCCGCGACACGCATCGGCCGGAGATCCCATGAAAAATCCATATAAGACCACGCTTTTCTCCAAGCCAGCGGCGCGCTCAATCGCTACAATAGTGTTATCTCTGAGAGCGCTCCCAGATGCCGGAAAACTCGCTTCGCCCTGGGGAGGGGAACATGGCGTTGACGCTGGAAGAGGTTGCCAAACTGGCGGGGGTATCCCGTTCCACCGCCTCGCGCGTCATCAACGATCACCCCGGCGTACGGCCGGAAGTGCGCGAGCGCGTCTGGCAGGTGATCCGCCAGTACGGCTACGAGCCCAACCTGGCCGCGCGCGCCCTGGCTTCTCACCGCGCCGAGGCCGCTCCCCAGGCCGATTCAACCGAGGCATGATCGCCATCCCATCGCGAGAAAAGGAGGTGCTATCGAACAGACGCTGAAGCTCGCTTCCCCCATCTTCGGTGAGTAGATTCTTCACTAACCAATCAGGAAGGAGAGGAACCCATGTCGCGGAAGCTGTTCAGTCTCGTCAGTGCGGTCGTCGTATTGGCCATGCTGTTGACCGCGTGCGCCGCGCCGACGCCGCAGGTCGTCGAAAAGGTCGTCGAAAAGCCGGTCGTCCAGACCCAGGTCGTCGAGAAGGTCGTCGAAAAGCCGGTCGAGAAGGTCGTCGAGAAGTCGGTCGTGGTGACCGCAACACCGCTGCCGACCAAGGCGCCGGAAGCCCTCGCCTTGCCCCGCCAGGAAACCTTGTACTTCAACGGCTTCCAGTGGGGCCCGGTCGTGTGTTGGAATCCGTATTCCTCTAGCTGCAACAACGCGATGGCCATCTCCCAGGGGGACAACGCGCGCGTCACCATGTTCGAAACGCCGTACCTCTACAACATGCTCGACGGCAAGCAATATCCCCTGTTGGCCGATGGCGATTACCAGTGGAACGCCACGCGCACCGAGCTGACCTTCAAGCTCAAGAAGGCCGCCAAGTGGAGCGACGGCACGCCGGTGACCGCGGAAGATGTCGCCTACACCTGGGCGACCCATGTCAAGTACAACACCGCCACCGGTGCGGCGAACAAAGAGTACATCGCGGCCGTCGAGGCCAAGGATCCCCAGACGGTGGTGATCAAGGCCAAGGTGGACGCCAGCGGCAAGGCGGTCAATCCGCTGATCGTCGCCGCGTATGTGAGCAGCAACTACGTCCTCCAGAAGGCCTGGACCCAGAAGCTGGAACAGCGGACCGGCGGCGATGCCACCAAGCTGATGGCCGATCCCGCGGAAGACGTGGTGTACTCCGGGCCGTATCACAAGTTCTACACGGATGACACGAAGGTCATCCTGGTGCGCAATGACAACTATTGGGGCAAGGATCCCAGCATGTGGGGCAAGCTGCCGGCGCCGAAGTACCTGGCGCACATGATCTTCAAGGACAATGCCGCCGGTTCGGCCGCCCTGGCCCGGGGCGAGGTGGATGTCAGCCAGCAGTTCAACTCCAACGTGCACCTGCTGTGGCTCAACTACGGCCTGCCGATCTCCACGTATCTGCCCGATCCGCCCTACCACATCGGCGCCAGCCTGCCCACCGCCTTCTACAACCTGAAGGCCCCTGGCCTGGACCAGGTGGCGGTGCGCAAGGCGATCGCCATCGCGGTGGACTATCCCACCATCATCGCCAATGCCATGACCAACCAGTCGGCGACCTTCGAGCAGGTGCCGCGCTCGCTCATGAACCCGACTCCGGGCGAGCAGGCCCTGTACGATCGCGCGGCCGTCAAGAACCTGCAGTGGACGGGCAACGACATCGAGGGCGCCAAGAAGCTGCTCGATGAGGCCGGCATCAAAGACACCGACGGCGACGGCTGGCGCGATTACAAGGGCAAGAAGCTCAGCTATGTGGCGACCTGCCCCAACGGCTGGTCCGACTGGCAGGCGGCCATCGAGGTGGTCGCGGCGGCCGGCAAGAAGATCGGCATCGAGATCACGACCCGCTACCCCGAATGGTCCGTGTATCAGACGGTCGTCACCAAGTCGGATACGCCGCTGCCCGCCGGCTACGACATCTTCATGATGTGGAGCGCCGGCACCGGCGTCACCCAGCCATGGGGCCGCATCCGCAACCTGCTCAGCTCCGAGTGGGTGGGCATGCCGAACAACTGGAACGGCAACTGGGGCGGCTACTCCAACCCGCGCGTCGATGAGCTGCTCAAGCTCATCCCCAACGAGACCGACCCGGCCAAGCTGAAGGCGATGTACACGGAGCTGGTCAAGATCTACCTGACCGATGTGCCCTCCTTCACGCTGATGTACCGGCCCGAGCTGTTCCATACGGTGAACGAGACGGTTTGGACGAACTTCCCGCACAAGGACGATGGCACCAAGCCGCCCGTGCCGCCGATGAACTGCATCAACGGTTGGGGCGTCGCCTGCCTGTATAACATCAAGCTGGTCAAACCGTAAGCTATCACAGACGTGCCTGGCACCCTCTCAGGTGCCAGGCACGTGAAGGTCGGGAGGTGTTGCGTTGAAAGGATACTGGAAGTACTTTTTCAACAAATTGGCGTGGTTTATTGTTACCTTCATTTTCGCCTTTCTGCTGAACTTCATCCTGCCGCGCCTGATGCCGGGCGATCCCGTCGCGGCCATCGTCGCACGGCTGGCGCAAGGGGTTTCCGATGCCACCGGCGTCCAGGCGATCTATCGGCAATACACGGAGCTGTTCGGCACCAATCGCCCCATCCCCGAGCAGTTCATCATCTACGTGCGCAATGTGCTGCGGGGCGATTTCGGCTTCTCGTTCAGCCAATACCCCCGCACGGTCGCCGATGTGATCCGGTCCTCGATCCTGTGGACGATCGCCCTCCAATTCCCGGCGATCATCGTCGGCTGGCTGATCGGGAATACGCTGGGCGCGTTGGCGGCCTATCGCAAGGGCGCCTTCGACAAGCTCCTCATGCCCATCAGCATCTTCGTGAGCAACTTCCCGGCCTTCGGCATGGCGATCATCCTCATGGTCATCTTTGCAGTGCATTTGAAGTGGTTCCCCACTTCCGGCGGCTATGGGTTTGATCTGATCCCCAACTTGAGCTGGGACTTCATCCGGTCCGTGATCGTGCACTATCAACTGCCGTTCTGGTCCATCGTCATCATCGCGATCGGCGGCCAGGCGATCGGCATGCGTGCCATGTCCATTTATGAACTGAATGCGGATTATGTCAAGTTTAGCCGCTTCATGGGCATCAAGGACCGCAAGATCGTCCGCTATGTGTTTCGCAACGCCATGCTGCCGCAGATCACCGGCCTGGCGTTGGCCATCGGGACCATGGTCGGCGGCGCGCTGGTGGCGGAGATCGTCTTCAGCTATCCGGGGCTGGGCTACACCCTCTTGAACGGCGTCATGGGCCAGGACTATCCGCTGATCTCGGCCGTTACGTTGATCATCACGATCATGGTGCTGACCGCCAACTTCGTCATCGAGATTCTCTACGGCATCATTGACCCGCGCATCAAAGCCGCGCAGGCCGAACAAGGATAGAAGCTGCTATGAAACACACGCTTCGCCAGATTTTTCGCTCCGGCAAATTCGTGGTGGGATTTTCCATTCTCGCCACCCTGCTTTTGATCGTGATCGTCTACCCGCTGATCGTCCCCGATCCGCCGCTGGCGATCATCGCCGAGGGCACCTTCTTTCCCCCGGGCATCTACGTGAGCTCCTTCGATGTCGTCAACGCCAACACGACCTATGTCAATTCGACCTACATACTGCATCTGCCGGATGCCGATGCCCGGCGCATTGCCAGCCGCTTGACCAGGGAAGATCGGCTGGCCATGAGGGATTGGCTGGTGGCAGCCGGCCTCCCCGCGAGCGAGATAGACATCGAGAACACCGCGAAGCTTTTGAAGCAGTGGGAGACCAACTATGACCCCAAGGCAAAGATCGAGGGGATGACGATTGCCAAGCGGAACTATTACGTCAGACTGGATCAAGCGCTCAAAGGGCTTCTGACCACCAAGGAGGTGATCATTGCCGCGCCCGATCCGACCACGGGCGCATTGACGAAAACCGGCGCCATCGGCCGCTCCGACTACGTGAACGTCGGCCAGGTGGCAAACGTGCGGTTCTTGCCGCTCGGCACCGACAACTTCGGCCGGGACATTCTGACGGAACTGGTGAAGGCCACGGCCGTCTCGTTGCAGATCGGCTTTGTCGCCGGCCTCATCGCCACCTTGATCGGCCTGACGCTGGGCTTGCTGGCGGGCTATGTCGGCGGCGTGGTGGATGACGTCATCATGTTCGTCACCAATCTCTTCACCGTCATCCCCACCTTCGTGCTCCTGATCTTGATCTCGTTCAGCATCGGCCAGGAAAAGCGCGGGGCCTTCACCATCGCGGTGGTGATCGGCTTCACCTCCTGGGTGTGGACGACCAGAGCCGTGCGCGCGCAGGTGATGTCGTTGCGCAATCGCGATCACGTCAACCTGTCGAAACTGTCCGGCCACTCGATCGCCTACATCATCGTCAGGGACATCCTGCCCTACATCGCCTCCTACGTGGTGATGGCGTTGATCCTGCAGATCTCCTCGGGCATCCTGGCCGAGGCCGGGCTCTCTATCCTGGGGTTGGGGCCGAGGACGACCGAAGTGCCGACCCTGGGGCTGATGATGAACTGGGCGATGATCTATCAGGCGCCCATCCTGGGCAAATGGTGGGCGTATCTGCCGGTGCTGGTGACCATCGCCCTGATCACCTTCTCGATGAATCTGATGAATACCGGCCTCGACCAGGTATTCAACCCTGCACTGAGGGACTAGGAAATCCATATGGCCAATGTCATGCTAGAGGTCCGCGAGCTGACCACCAAATACGTCACGCGTTTTCGCGAAAACGTCTATGCGGTGGACCATGTATCGCTGAAGGTCGAGGAGGGGAAGACGCTGGGCATCGCGGGAGAGTCGGGCTGCGGCAAATCCACGCTGGCCCTCAGCCTGATGGGCTATTACTTCCCGCCGCTCCACTATACCAGCGGCGAGATCATCATCAACGGCCGCAACATCACCGGCATGAACCCCGACGAGATCCGCAAATCCATCCTGGGCACGGAGATCGCTTACATCCCCCAGGCCGCGATGAACGCGCTCAATCCCACCCAGAAGGTCATCAACTTCATCGAAGATGTCATCCTGGCGCACGATCCGACCGAGAGCAAAAAGAACATCTACGAGCTGGCCAGGGCCAGCTTCGAGACCCTGGGGCTTTCGGCCGATGTGTTGCACAAGTACCCCGTGGAGCTTTCGGGCGGCATGAAGCAGCGCACGGTGATCGCGGTGGCGGTCATCCTGCGCCCCAAGGTGCTGATTGCCGACGAGCCTTCCTCGGCGCTGGATGTCACTTCGCAGAAGATGGTCATCAAGATGCTGAAGGACCTGATGGCCAACGGCTTCATCAAGTCCATGATCTTCATCACCCACGAGCTGCCGCTGCTGTACAACGTGGCCGACGACATCATGGTCATGTACGCCGGACAGATCGTGGAAAAGGGCACCGCCAGAGAGGTGGTGTTCGATCCCCTCCATCCGTATTCCAAGGGGCTCATGGGCTCGATCCTGGTGCCCGAAGAGGGTTTTCGCAACACCCGACTGACGGCGATCCCCGGAGCGCCGCCCAATCTCAAGAACCCGCCGGCCGGTTGCCGCTTTGCCGAGCGCTGCAAGTATGTGCAATCGGAATGCAAGGTGACTTCCGTCCCCCTTTACGAGGTGGGCAATGGTCGCGCGTACCGCTGTATCCTGCCGGAAAAGACCCTGAGGGAGGCTTATCAGCATGCCCGGTGAAAACAACACCTGCCTGAGCGGGAGAGGCCTGACCAAGGTGTTCGGGTTCGGTCGCCGCAAGACCGTCGCCGTAGATCACGTGGACTTCGACTTCCGGGAGGGGGAAGTCGTTTCGATCGTGGGCGAATCGGGGAGCGGGAAGACCACGTTGGCCAAGATGATCCTGGGCCTGCTCAACCCCACCGAGGGGGAGCTCTATTTCCAGGGGAAGAAGCTCGATCTCAGCACCTACGGGAAGAAGCGAGAATACTGGAAGAGCATCCAGGCCATCTTTCAGGATCCGTTCTCCTCGTACAACATCTTCAACAAGATAGACACCGTGTTCCTGGACTGCATCCACATGCGGGGCGGCCGCCATCTGCCGCGCGCCCAAAAAATCGAGATGATGGCCGAGGCGTGCCGGTTTGTCAACCTGAAGTTCGAGGAGCTGACCAACAAGTACCCGTTCGAGCTTTCCGGCGGCCAGATGCAGCGCCTGATGATCGCCCGCATCTTTCTGCTGAAGCCCAAGATCCTGGTGGCCGACGAGCCCACTTCGATGATCGACGCCTGCTCGCGGGCGACTATCCTGGACTATCTGTTGGACCTGCGCAACGAGATCGGCATGACGTTGATCTTCATCACCCACGACATCGGCCTGGCGTATTACGTGTCGGACACGGTGTACATCATGGAGCGCGGGAAGTTCGTGGAAAGCGGATCGGCCGACGAGGTGATCCTGCGGCCGAAGCACCCCTACACCAGGCGTTTGATCAGCGACGTGCCGAAGATCTACGAGGAGTGGGACCTCTCCACGGTGTAACTCGCGTTCCTGCGCCGATGGCGTTCGTCCCCTGCAATCCCGGACCGCATACCCTGTAGGGCGAACTTCAGTTCGCCCTACGCTTTCCACCACATGCAGCTGTATAGCTTTCCCCGCACGCTGTATGGCGAACTGAAGTTCACCGTACACAGGAGCCGACCAGCACGCCCGACGGCGCGAACAGGGCGTTTCGGCGCGCATGGAAATACAAACTGCCAGGGTGATAGATATGCTCAGTAGATCACAGATTCAGGCTCAGAGGGGGTCTGTGACCCCCGACCGCCGGTCACAGACCGGCTTGGAGCATCGAAATTGTGATCTACTGATGCTGTTAAGTATTAGCAACAATGCGTTAAGTGATACTTGACAAACCAAAAGACCTGTGGTATTGTGAATATATCTACAGGCAACCCCATGACTGACAACCAGGGAGACTTCACCCCGATGGTCGGCGAACGCATCCGGCAGAAGCGCAAAGAGCTCGGCTATAGCTTACGCGAGCTCGGCGCGCGCGCCAACCTGACGGCCAGCTTCCTGAGCCAGGTCGAAAACGGCCAGTGTTCCCCCTCCCTGTCCTCATTACAACGCATTGCCATCGCGCTCGAAGTGCCGATGTTCGCCTTCCTCGAGACCGCACCGTCGCCCAACCCGGTCATTCGGGCCGAAGACAGGCCGAGGTTGCACACATCCGACGCCGATATCGTCTACGAGCTGCTGTCGCGCGACCTGAGCGGACAATTGATGGCCGTCCTGATCCGCATTCGGCCCGGCGGCCGCAGAATCGCCGAAGAACTCCCCAAGCCCACCGACGAGCTGATGTATGTGCTGAAAGGCCGGCTCTCCATTACCCTCGCCGATCAGACCTACACGCTCGGCCCAGGCGACAGCATCAGCTATAAGGGACGATCGCTGCGCGAATTCGCCGCCTCGGATAACGAAGAGACATGGGTCATTTGTTGCATCACGCCGCCCGTGCTATGACGCGGGTGAAAGGAGGTGGAGACGCGCTTTGACAGGTTACCACATCAGTCCATCAACGTTCGGTCTCGCATTCTGTTGATCCAAACCACCCATTCAAACCGCTTCCAGAACAGGAGAACACCTATGAAGACTCGTCTCATGCTGTTGATCGGCCTGTTGGTGGGCGCGCTGGTCGTCGCCAGCCTCGTCCTCACCGCCTGCGCGGCGCCCACACCGCAGGTTATCGTCCAGACCGTCCAGGTCGAGAAGGTCGTCGAGAAGCCGGTCGAAAAGATCGTCGAGAAGCCGGTCGAAAAGGTGGTCGAGAAGACCGTCGTGGTCCAGGCGCCCACCCCCGTGCCCCCCAAGAAGTTGATCACCTGGTTCCAATACGACCAGGGCAACGTGGATCCGAAGAGCGACGAGCGCGTGGGCAACGAATACCTGCGCAAGACCATTCCCGTCTTCAACAAGGAGTTCGCGGGCAAGTGGGTGTGGGAAAATCAGTTCACGCCCTGGGATCGCCTGCCGGCCAAACTCGTGGCGGCCGTCCAGACCAAGGCCGAAGTGCCCGACATCGTCGAGATGGGCAGCCAGCAGGTCAACCTCTTCTATAAAAACGGCGCGGTGCAAGACCTGACCGAATGGGCCAAAGCCCAGAAGTGGTACAGCGAAATGGATCCCAGTGCGCTGAAGCTGTGCACCGGCCCCGATGGCAAGCTCTACTGCATCCCCATGGCATTGCGGCCTTCCGTGGTGTACGTGTGGAAGGATCGCTTCCCCAACGGCTTCCCCAAGACCACCGACCAGTTCCTGGCCGAGGGCGAACGGCTGAAGAAGGAAGGCAAATACGCCATGACCTTCTTCGGCTCGACGGCCTTCAACGGCAGCGGGGCCGAGCGGGCCGTATGGTCCACCATCGTGTCCTTTGGCGGCAACTACGATGACGGCAACGGCCGGCTGAAGCTGAACACGCCGGAGAACGTGGCCGCGATCGCCTGGTTGCGCGAGATGGTGCAGCGGGGCTACGTGCCCGAGATCGCCTTTGCCGGCGGGTTCCAGGAGGAAGAGGCATTCAAGGACTCCTCGGCCGGCTCCTTCCCCACCGGCCTGTTCGGCTATCGCTACGTCAACCCGCTGACCGCGCCCAGCGGCAAGAAGTATGAGAAGAAGAACGAACAGGACATGCTCGACGCCATCGCGGCCGGCGATGTGATCCTGGCACCCATGCCCGCGCCGGAAGGCCGCAAGCACGGCTGCGGCGCCGGCGTCACGGGCCTGGCCATCCCGACGGGCGCCAAGAACGTCGAGGCGGCCCACGACTTCATCAACTGGCTCCTGAGCCCGCAGCAGAATCCGGCATACGTGCTCGGGCCGGGCGCCGGCTTCCCGGTGCTCAAGTCCATCCTGGCCACCGAGCAGTTCAAGCACCCGTTCTATCAGCAGGCGGCCAAGGTCGTCGAAGCGAGCGAATGCCGCTTCGTCTATCCCACGGTCGTTGACGCGAAGAGCGCCTCGACGGCGATCATGAACGCGGTCTACAAGCTGATCAAGACGGATCCGAAGGCCGATATCGCCGCGGAACTGCAAAAGGCGCAGGACGAGTTCAACAAGACGGTCAAATAACGCTCATCGGTTGAGATAGACGTATGGGCCGCGCGGCGCGCGGCCCATGCGCAGCGCCGGTCACCCGCCGCGACGCGATCTGCAATCGCAGCAGCCATTCTCCTGGTTTGCCGTCCCAGCCGTGCGCGCCGGCCGATAACAGGCCGATCGCAGAGCACGAGCTGTTCTTCCGAAAACAGAAGGAGATATCCGGCATGAACCCACCGGCATCGGCGCCTCTGGCAAAAGCATCCGACCACAAGAGAACCAGGCGACGACGACACGATCTGTTGCCGTTCTGGTTGATCTTGCCGACAATGCTCGTGCTCCTGGCGGTGCAGGTCTATCCGATGTTCTACACCGTCGTCCTGAGCGTCCAGGAACGCCAGCCGGCCGGCTGGCAGTTCGTGGGCCTGAAGAACTTCGACATCCTGCTGAGTTCGGCGGCGCTGGCCGAGAGCGCCGGCCACACGCTCATCTTTCTCGTGGGCTACGCGGGGTTGACGCTGATCCTGGCCTTCATCATTGCTTTGCTGCTCAACCGCAAATCGCGTTTTTCGGGCCTCTACATCACGTTGCTCTTCATTCCGTGGATCCTGGCCGATATCATCGCGGGCGCGGTGTTCCGGCTGATGGTGTTGCCCGACTACGGTATTTTTTCCGGCATCTTGCAGAACCCGACGCTTTTCCCGCCCAGCGGCTTGTCGGTGTTGACAGCGGACGCGCCGCGGCCGTGGTTCGGCAGCTTTCCCTTTCCGCCTTCGCCGGCCATGGTCTATCTGATCCTGGCCGCCTCCTGGCGCGCGCTGCCGTTCATTACGCTGTTGCTCCTGGCCGCGTTGCAGACGATCTCGAATGAGGTGATCGAGAGCAGCCGTATAGACGGCGCCAATACCTGGCAGATCACCCGCCACATCACCATCCCGCTGATCCTGCCGACGATGGTCGTCGCTCTGTTCAACCTGACGCTTAGCGGCATCAACGGCGTGGGCATGGTCTTCAGCCTCACCGGCGGCGGCCCGGGCACCTCCACCACCGTGCTCAGCTACCTGCTCTATTCCATCGGCTGGGAATCGCTGGATTTCGGCCGGGCGGCCGCGCTGGCGCTGATGCTCGGCGTGATCAACCTGGCCCTGATCGGCGGCACGCTGCGCGTCACGCGCGTGCAGCAAAGGAGCGTCTGAGATGGCGCTATCCTCCACCGGACAGAGCGGATTCTCGATCTCCCGCCGGACGCGCGAAGAGCTCCTCGCCAATCTCGCGCTGATCATCATCGTGCTGGTGGCCCTGTTGCCCATCGGCACCACCGTGTTGATCTCGTTCAAACGCGAAGAGGATGTGACGCGGAAGCCGCCGGTTATCTTCCCATGCGACACGCCCACGGCCAAATTCGACCTGACCGCATGTCGCTGGTCCCTCGAGGGCTACGAGCGCGTGATCCTGCCGATGCCGGCCGAAAACACGCCGTTGGGCTTCGAGCTCAAGGGCCGGATGCTCAACACCTATCTGCCCAACACGGTGCTCTATGCGGTCTCCACCGCGTTGCTCGTGATGATCCTGGCCGGATTGTCCGGCTACGCGTTTTCGCGCTATCGCTTTTGGGGCCGCGACGCCCTGATGATCGCCATCCTGGCGATCACCGGCGTGCCGCTGTTGACGAACCTGCTCGCGCTCTACCAGGTCGGCGCCTCGATCCGCCACGTGGCAGAGCAGATCTATAACGATCGCATCTTCATCATCATCGTCTACACCGGCTTTTATCTGCCGATGAGCGTCTGGATCGCCAAGGGCTTCTTCGACGCGATCCCGCGCGAGCTGGAGGAGGCCGCGCTGATCGACGGCTGCAGTCCGCTCCAGGGCCTGGGCCGCATCATCATGCCGCTGGCGACCCCCGGACTGACGGCAATCTTTCTGCTCGCGTTCGTGGGCGTCTGGAACGAATTCATCGCCGGCTATCTGCTCATCACCAGGAACGACCTGAAGCCGGCCATGTTCGGCATGTACGACTTCCTGGGCCAAAACATCATCAATGCCCAGGTCGTCGCGGCGGCCTGCATCATCATCGCCCTGCCGATGGTGCTCGTCTTTCTGATCGCCCGACAGAGCTTCTTCCGCGCCATGGTCGAGGGCGCGATCAAGGGATAAGCTTCGAGATGCCCATGTTGACCGACAAAACCATCCAGCAGTTCACCGATCACATCGCCAGCCAGAGCACAGCCATGGCCGGTGCGACGATCGCCGCCGCGGCGGCCGTGGCGTGCGGCCTGGGCGAAGCGTGCCTGCGGATCAACGCGCCGTTGGCCGCGGCCGCCGCCGAGCGCGCACAGGCCGAACGCCGCGCCGGCCGGCTGGCCGCCATCCGCGGCCGGTTGTTGGCGCTGACCGACGAGGACGGCGCGGCCATCACGGCTTTCGCGGCGTTGCGCGCCGCCGGCAAGACGCTCCAGGGCCAGGAGCGCCTGTGCCAGATGCCGATCGAGATGGCCCGGCTTGCCAACGAGGCCGCGTGTCTGCTCCAGGAGTTCCGACCGTTCATTCAGCTGGCTCAAGACGACCTGGAGATGGCGATCGTGCTGCTGGCGGGAACGGCGGCCGCGGCCACGCTGTTGCTCGACTCGAACCTGCGCCTCTGGCCCGATCCGCCCCTCCTGGTGCGCTTCGAGCCGGAGCTGGCCGCGTTGCGGGCCGCGGCCGACCGTATCACGCCCGTGGAACGCATCCGACCATGACTCGACCCGTTGTCGCGATCACCATTGGCAAGAACCATTACAAACGCATGTTCACGCCGGCCGCCTGGCGCAAGCTGGAAGCCTTCGCCGATGTCATCCATCACGAAGGCCCGGAGCCGGCCGACAAGGCCGCGCTGATCGCGCTGTTGCCGGCCGCCGACGCGTGCATCACCAGTTGGGACGTGGCCCGGCTCGACGCCGAGGTGATGGCCGCGGCCCCACGACTGCGCGCCATGGCGCACATGGGCAGCAGCGTCAAGCGCTTCGTGTCCGATGCGCTGTGGGCGCGCGGGGTGCACGTCACCAGCGCGGGCCTGGCGTTGGCCGTGGACGTGGCCGAGACGACCCTCGGCCTGATGATCGTGGGCATGAAGCGCGTCTGGCCGCTGGCGCAGCACGTGCGCGCGGGCGGCTGGCGCGAAAGCCCCTGGTGGCCGGCGCGCGAGCTGTTCGACAAACAGGTGGGCATCATCGGCGCGAGCAACGTCGGCCGCCACGTGATCAAGCTGCTGCAAGCGTTCGCCGTCCACGTGCTCGTGTACGACCCGTTCATCACCGCCGAAGAGGCGGCCGGCCTGGCCGCGGAGAAGGTGGAGCTGGACGAGCTGTTGCGCCGGGCCGACATCGTGTCGCTCCACGCGCCGGCCAAGGCCGATACCTATCACCTGCTCAACGCCGAGCGCCTGGCGCTGATGAAGGACGACGCGCTGCTGATCAACACCGCGCGCGGCTCGCTGATCGACGAGGCCGCGCTGATCGCGGAGCTGAGCAAGGGCCGCTTCTTCGCCTTCCTGGACGTCACCGACCCGGAGCCGCCCGCGGCCGATTCGCCGCTGCGCCGGCTGGAGAACGTGGTGGTCATGCCCCACATCGCCGGTTGCATCGAGAACTGCGGCCGGATGGGCGAGCTGGCGGTCGAGGAGCTGCGTCGCTTCTTCGCCGGCGAGCCGGCGATCTACCCGATCCGGCCGGAGATGTTGGACCGGATCGCATGACCGTGACAGGGCGAGGAGGCGACGGCACGATGGGCGAAACGTTCCCGCCACCCGGGGTGATGTGGCTGGTGCGGGGCCGGGCCAATCCGCAGGGCGCGGCCGGGGCAGAGGTCTATCTGGTGCGCGGCGATGCGACCGCCGGGCCCGTGGCCGAAATCAGGCCCGCGGCAGGGGTGGAGCTGCCGGCCCGCCGGCCGTCGGCGGTCGAGGCGCGGCTTACCCTGCTGCACTTCAACGACCTCCATGGCCGCCTCGGCGTCTTCGGCCGGATAGCCGGACGGCTGGCCGATGCGCGGCGCGCCGCGGCGGCCGATGAACGCCGCGCGGTGCTGGCGATCACGACGGGAGACGAGCGCAGCGGCGCCCCGGCCGACCTGTTGTCCGACGAAGGGACGCATCCCGCCTATCGCCTCTACTCGGAGGCGGGCGTGGATCTGGGTGTGCCGGGCAACCACGACCTGGACTTGGGCGCGCGGCGACTGGCGCACGCGATCGGCCGCGCAGCGCGCTTTCCGCTGTTGGCGGCCAACGTGACCGGCGCGGCGGCGCTGGCGGAGCACCTTCATCCGGCCGCGCTCTTCGTCGTCAAAGGAGTGCGGGTCGGCTTCATCGGCCTGACGACACCGGCCCAGGTGCGCCCCGACGGGGAGAGTGGCCGCCGCGTCACCGATCCGCTGGCGGCCGCGCACAATCTCATTCCGGCATTGCGGCCGTTGTGCGATGTGCTGATCGTCGTCAGCCATCTGGGGTTGAGCCTGAGCCAACATAGCGCGATCGTCGAGGGGGCCGGCGACGTGGAGCTGGCGCGCAGTTTGCCGCCGGGCGCGGTTCACCTGATCATCGGCGGGCACACCCATTCCGCCCTCAACGAAGGAGGGTTGAGCCCCGAGCACATCGTCAACGGCATCCCGATCGTCCAGGCGGGCAAATTCGGCCAGTTCGTCGGCGAGGTCGCGCTGTGCGCGGGCGAGACGGTCGAGGTGACGCACGCCCGCTTGCGGGCCACCATTGACCTGCCGGACGACGAGGCGTTCACGCAGGCGCACGTGCGGCCGCTGCTGACGCGAATCGAAGCAGAGAGCCGCCGCGTCCTCGGCTGCGTCGCCGCAGACGCCGATCTGAGCGCCGAAGCGGTACGCGAGCGGCTCGCCGGGGGCGAGTCGGCGCTGGCGAACTTCATTGCCGACGCGCTGGTGGCCCGCAGTCGGGCGGCGGGCTATCCGGTGGATTTCGCCATGATAGACGCCACCAGCGTCAACGCCGGCCTGCGGCCGGGCGGGGCGCTGACGTTGGGCGAGTGGTTCGAGGTGATGCCGTTCGACGACGTCGTCTGTCTGCTCTCCCTGTCGGGCCGGCAGATCGAGGCGCTATTGCGCGACAATGCCCTGCGCATCGAGCGGCCGGGCGAGCCGCACACCCAGCGCGGCTTCCTGCATTTCAGCGCGGGGGTGCGCTACGCGATCCGCCTGGGCCGGACGCGCGCCGAGGCCGAGGTGTCGGACATCACCCTGAACGGGCAACCGGCGGCGGCCTGTTACGAGCACACGTTCGTCATGGCGACCACCAGCTTCGTGCGCGGGCCGGCCGCGGCGTGGGAGGCGCACGTCGGGGCGCATCTGGGCCGGCCGCTGTTCGACCTGAAGAGCGTGCCGCGCGAGCACACGAACCTGGGCGTACGCGATTTGCTGTTGGAGCATATTGCTGCTCACGGCGGCGTGTTGCCCGCCGCCGGTGCGCGGCGGGACGGCCGCCTGGTAACCCGGTAGGGCGAAATTGATTTCGCCCTACAGTAAGAAAGGCGAAATAAATTTCGCCTTACAAGGCCCGTAGAGCGAAATTCATTTCGCTCAGCTGCAAGAGAGGCGAAATAAATTTCGCCTTACAAGAGGGGATGATGGATCTCAACGGGAAAGTTGCGCTGGTCACCGGCGGCGCGGTGCGGGTGGGCAAGGCGATTGCCCTGGCGCTGGCGCGGGCCGGGGCCGATGTCGTGATCAACTATCATTCGTCGGCCGACGCGGCGGCGGAGACGGTCGCCGAGATCGAGGCGTTGGGCCGGCGCGGGGTGGCCATCCGGGCCGATGTGGCCCAGGGAAGCCAGGTGCAGGCGCTGGTGGATGAGGCCGTGGCCCGACTGGGCCGACTGGATGTGCTGGTCAACAGCGCCTCGCTCTGGCGCAAGACTCCCTGGGCCGAGCTGGACGAAGCGGCCTGGGATCAACTGGTGGACATCGCCCTGAAGGGACCGTTCCTGTGCGCCCGGGCCGCGGGGCCGCATCTGGCCGCGCACGGCGACGGCGCGATCGTCAACATCATAGACCTGTCGGCGTTCGTGCCGTTCCGCCATTTCATGCCCCATTCGGCGGCCAAGGCCGGCCTGCTCAATCTGACCTATTCCCTGGCCATGGAGCTGGCCCCGGCCGTGCGGGTGAACGCGGTTGCGCCCGGCCCGGTGCTTCCGCCGCCCGACTATTCCGAAGCGCAGATCCAGGCGGCCGCGAAGCGGACCCTGCTGGGGCGCTGGGGCACGGCCGAGGACGTGGCGCAAGCGGTCGTCTTCCTGGTCCAGGCGCCCTACATCACGGGCGCGGTCTTGCCCGTAGACGGCGGCGAACGGCTGATGCGGGGCGGCGGATGAGCAACCGCGGATGGAAGCGGAGTGGCGGCCGCAGTGCGGATGCAGGAAAGGAAGCCATGGGCTATCGGACGTTGTTCTTGACCGAGCGCGGGTTGCGCCATCAGCAAGATGCGTTGGCCGCGGCCCCGCCGGAGCTGGATGTCACGATCCTGCGCCGGCCCGATGCCGAGACGTTGCGGCCGCTCCTGGCCGAAGCCGTCTTCCTGATCAGCGAGCGCGCCGGCGTGGTGGATCGGGCGATGATCGCGGCCGCGCCGAACCTGAAGATGATCCTGCGGCTCGGTTCGCTGGCACATGACATTGATCTGGATGCGGCGCGCGCGGCCGGCGTGGTCGTGGCCACCTGGCCACAGCGCGGAGTCATCATGGTGGCCGAGCATGTGGTGATGCAGATGCTGGCGCTCGTCAAGCGGCTGCGGGAAGTGGAGGCCATCGCGGTTGCCGCAGGCGACTGGGGCCCCGCGCGGCGCACCGACGAGGATACCTTCGCGTACAACTGGTCGGGCCGGCGGGGGATCGGCGGGCTGTGGCAACAGACGGTCGGCATCCTCGGCTTCGGCGAGATCGGCGCGGAGCTGGCCCGCCGGCTGCGCGGATGGGAGTGTCGCGTGCTCTACAACCGCCGGCGCCGCCTCCCCGAGTGGACGGAGCGGGAACTGGGCATCGAATATGCCGCCCAGGAAGAGCTTCTGGCTCGCAGCCGTTTTCTGGTCAACCTGTTGCCCTACTTCCCCGAAACCGACCTCTCCCTGGGCCGGGCGCAGTTCGCGGCGATGATGCCCGGCGCGTTTCTGGTGAGCTGCGGGAGCGGCAGCGTGATCGACGAAGCGGCGTTGGCCGACGCGATGCGCTCGGGCCATCTGGCCGGGGTGGCGCTCGACACGTTCGAGTGGGAACCGCTCCGGCCGGACAATCCGCTGCGCCGTCTGGCGGCCGAAGGGCCGCGCTGGAACGTCCTGTTGACGCCGCACACGGCCGCCGGCGCGCCCCCGGCCGGAGTCGTGCCGACGCGCGCCGGCGACTATGAGCCGATCCTGCGTTTCTTGCGCGGAGAACCGATCTCACATCGGCTGGTATAGAGGTATCGGATGCAAATCATCATGCCCAAGCTGGGCCTTACGACGACGCACGGTACGATCACCGAATGGCTGAAGGCGCCCGGCGACGCGGTCAAAGCCGAAGAAACCCTCTGCACCTACGAGACCGAAAAGGTCACGCTCGAACTGCCGTCGCCCGCCGACGGCATCCTGGCCGAGATCCTGGTGCCGGCGGGCGAGACGGTGGCGGTGGGGACGCCGCTCTGCGTGGTGGAGACGGCCGGAGAACGCCAGAGGTCCACAGTCGGAAGACAGGCAGCGCAGCGCGAGGGGCCGATCGTCGCCACGCCCAAGGCGCGCGCGCTCGCGCGACAGCTCGGCGTGGATCTGGGACGGGTGCGCGGCTCGGGGCCCGCGGGCCGGATCCAGGCCGCGGATGTGGCCGCGGCCGGCGCCCCCGCCGAAGAAGGGGTGCACCGGGAGCGGGAAGAAGTCGCCGGAGCGCAGCGCGAGATCCGGGCGACCCCGCTCGCCCGCCGCATCGCCGCGGCCGAGGGCCTCGACCTGAGCCGCATCGTCGGCAGCGGGCCGGATGGCACGATCACGCGCGAAGATGTGGAGGCGGAACTCGGCCGCCGGTCGGCCGGCGCGGGCCGGCCGACGACCGTCGGCACGCAACCCGCGGCCGTCGCCCCCGCGCCGGGGGAGACGGTCGTGCCGTTGACGACGTTGCGCCGCGTCATCGGCGAGCGGATGAGCCAGAGCGCGTTCTCGGCGCCGCACGTCACGCTGTTCACCGAGGCCGAGGCGACGAACCTGGTCTCGGCGCGCAACCAGCTCAACGAGGAGCTCGCATCCAGGGCCAAGATCTCCTACAACGCGCTCTTCGCCGCGCTGGTGGCCCGCGCGCTGAAGGAGCATCCGCATCTCAACTCGCGGCTGGAACCCGACGGCATCCACCTGATCCCGGCGATCAACATCGCGCTGGCCGTGGACACCGAGCGCGGCCTGGTGACGCCCGTGCTGCGCAACGTGGACCGCCTGTCGCTGACGGCGATCCAGGCCGGCTATGAGGAGCTGATCGGCCGGGCGTTGGCCGGCAAGTCGTTGCCGGAGGACTTCGCAGACGGCACGTTCACCATCACCAACCTGGGCGCGCTCGAGGTGGACGGCTTCACGCCGATCATCAATCCGCCGCAGGCCGCCATCCTGGGCATCGGCCGGATCGTGGAGAAGCCGGTCGCGCGCGAGGCCGCGGTCGTCGTCCGGCCGATGGTGACGCTGAGCCTCAGCTTCGATCACCGGATCGTGGACGGCGCGCCGGCCGGCCGCTTCTTGCAACGGATCAAGCAGTTGGTGGAGCGGCCGATGGCGTTGGTGTTGCAGTGAAGCGTAAAACGTCAAACGTGAAACGTAAAAGCGTGAAACGTGAAGCGTGATGTTGTTTTGATTTTGGATGGCTCGCTCGTGGGGGCCGATGGGATGGGGCCGGACGCGGCGGTCGGCTGGGTGGCGATCGAGGGGGAGCGGATCGCCGCGCTGGGCGCGGGGGACGCGCCGCCGGAGTGGCGGGCGCGAGCCGGCCGGACGATTGACGCCCGCCATATGGCCGTGTTGCCGGGCCTGGTGAACGGCCACACGCACCTGTCGCAGACGTTCATGCGCGGGTTGGCCGACGGCCGGCCGCTGTTGCGCTGGCTCAAGGAGGTCATCTGGCCGCTCCAGGCCGCGATGACGGCCGACGACCTGTACGTGGCCGCGCTGCTCGGCCTGGTGGAAAACCTGCGCTGCGGCGCGACGGCCGTGGTGCAACACCACAAGTTGCCGGGCCGCGAGCATGTGGAAGCGGTGATCCGGGCGGCCGATCGGGTCGGCATCCGCATGGTGCTCGCCCGCGGCTGGGTCGACCTGGGGCCATCGGCCGAGCCGCTGGAGCACATCCTGGCCGACCTGGAGTGGCTCCACGATCTGCTTCAGGCGCGGACGGCCGGGCGCCCATCGCGGGTTCGGATGGCCTCCGGCCCGCTGGTGCCCTGGCGCTGCTCGGACGACGCGCTGCGCGAGACGACCGCGCTGGCGCGGTCGTGGGGCGCGGCGACGCACATCCACGTGGCCGAGGCGCAAGACGAGATCGAGATGATGCTCCAGCGTTGCGGCCGACGCCACATCGAATGGCTGGCCGATCTCGACCTGCTCGGCCCGGACGTGCAACTGGTTCATGCGGTGCACGTCAGCGACGCCGAACTCGACCTGATCGCCCGCTCGGCCGCGACGGTCGTCCATTGTCCCACGAGCAACATGTACCTGGCATCGGGCGCGGCGCCGGTGCGCAAGATGCTCGACCGGGGCATTCCGGTGGCGCTCGGCGCCGACGGCTCCGGCTCCAACAACTCGCAGGATCTGCTGGAGTGCGCCAAGATCGCCGCGCTGCTCGCCAAGCACGCGACCGGCGACGCGCAGGCGCTCTTGCCGGCCGATGTGTTGGCCATGTTGACGACGGCCGGCGCCCGGCTGTGGGATCATGCGGCGAGCCAGGCCGGCGGAGGGCGGTTGGCCGTCGGCGCGCCGGCCGATATCACCATCGTGGACCTGGACAATGTCCGTTGTCAGCCGGTGCACAGCGCGACCTCGGCGCTGGTCTACAACGCCTCGGGCGCGGATGTCCACACGGTGATCGTGGGGGGCGAGATCCTGCTGGATGCCGGGCGCGTGACCACGGTGGACGAAGCCGCGCTGCTCGACGAGGCGCGACGGGCGGCGCACGATCTGTTGCGCCGGGCGGGGGTGTCCGGCGAATGAATTCGGGGCGAAGGGGCGACCCGGTGTGCGCGGATGCGATGGCCCGGCCACCGAATGAATTCGGGGCGAAGGGGCGATCCGCCGCCAAGTCGCCCTACGGCGACCCGATGCGCGCGGATGCGATGGCGGATGCGATGGCCCGGCCGGCGAATGAATTCGGGGCGAAGAGGCAACCCGGTGTGCACGGATGCGACGACCGCGTCCACGCAGGTGGACGCCCGGCCATCGGCCCCTTAGCC
>DAOTZV010000134.1:0-3541 GCA_034434235.1 Anaerolineae bacterium | reverse complement strand
CTCACGGCGGATAACACAAAAACAAATGCGCGGCTTCGTACGCATAACGCGCCGCACCGGTGCTGTTACGCGCCTCTTGCACCACCAGGCGTAGATCGCGCATCAGCCGATCGAGAGAAGGGTTCGCATTTTTGTAGAAGGCGCGGATGATGCCCCAACCGTCCACCAGCACGAACAACGGATCGAAGGTAAAGGTGCCATCGGGGTTCGGCGCATAATAGAGATTGAATCCACCGCCCAGCGCGTACTTGAGCCGTGTCGCGTCGCCGGTGGCGATGCGCCACACTTTGGCATCCGCGCCGACCTGGTTGGCGTACGCGCGCAGGCGCTCGGGCGTGTCGCGCGCCGGGTCGAACGAAATCGTGACCAGCATCAGTGGAATATCGCCACTGTCAATCTCGCCCAGGCGGCTTTGCAGCGCGCGCATCGTGTCGCTCGTTTGCGGACACGTGCCCGCGCACTGCGTGTACGTGAAATTGTAGAGAACGATCTTGCCGCGCAAATCTTCGTTGGTGAGGCGCGCGGCGTTTTGATCGGTGAGCGAAAAACCGGGCGCGAGCGCGATGCGCGGCAGGACTTGCACCGGGCGCAAGGTTGCAAACGCTACGATGCCGATCACAGGCAACGCCACCAGCACATACAGCCACCGGGGCAGACGAGGCAGTTCCAAGACCGACGCGCTCATTTGTTGAAAAAATACCACAAGCGCGTTGGGTTGTCATCCGCCGAAAGGGGAGAGCTGGGGAGAGAAAAAGGGATTAACCCAGGGGATCAACAGATTAGCCGGAAGAATTAAGCCCACGCTGCGCTGCCCAGGCGGCCGCCTGAGCCCGACTGCGCAGGTGCAGTTTGTCGAGGATCGTGCGGAGGTGTGCCTTGACGGTGTGCGGCGAAAGCGCGAGGTGCGTGGCAATCTCTTTGTTGCTCAACCCGCGCGCCACAAGTTGCAAAACCTCGCGCTCGCGTTCCGTGAGATCCTCTTCTTCGGGGGTGGGGGCGCGCGCCGGCGTCGTCGCAAACTCTTTGAGCAACTTGACCGCCATCGCCGGTGCGATCATCGCCTCGCCGGCATAGACGCGCTGAATGGCATAGATCACCTCGGCGGCGTCCATATTCTTGAGGAGATAGCCGCGCGCGCCGGCACGAATCGCGGCGAAGAGATCGGCTTCGTTTTCCGAGACGGTCAGCATCAAGATGCCGATGTGAGGGTACAATTCGCGCATCCGCTGCGCGGTCTCGACGCCGCTCAGGCCGGGCATGTTCACATCCAGTAGCACAACATCCGGCTTGAACTCGCCCGCGCGGCGTAGCGCGTCTTCGCCGCTGCCGACCGTTGCAACGACGTGCATCTCGGGCGCGTCGTTCAGGATGCGCGCCAAGCCTTCGCGAAACAAAAAGTGATCATCGGCGATGAGAAGCTTGATCATTCTTGGAACACTTCATCCACAGCGATTTCAAAGCCGCGCAGCACTTGCGAGGGCGCGCGCTGGCCGGCGCCCCACTTGCCAACCAGCGTGTATGTCCCTTGCTCGAGTACGAACACTTTGATCGTTTTTGCCTGCGGGTCCACAATCCAATATTCGCGGACGCCCGCCGCCTCATAGGCGCGATATTTTTCTTGACGGTCATACAGCCAGTTGCCAGGCGAAAGCACCAAGTCCGGCGCACCTTCGACGTACTGACCGATGCGCACATCCGCGCGCCCGGCGGCAATAAAGAAAATATCCGGTTGAACCGGGACTGGCTGAGTAGGCAGGCGCACCCCGGCGGGCGCGATGCCCACCTTGCCGAGCTGGTGCGCTTTTGCAAAAAAGCGCATCTCGGAGGCAAGATAAAAAGCCGGCCGTTGATGCTTGGAAAAATGGGAGGGTGGGGCCATATACAAGACTCCATCGAGGACTTTAGCGATAGCCATTGTCCGGCAGTTTCAGCCAGTCTTCGTAGGTCCACTTGCCCTGTTCAGGCAAAGGGGTCGGCGGCGCCGTCGTCGGAATGTGTGTTGCCATGGCAACCTCCCTCACTCCCATTATACCATCGTTTTCGCTTTTTCCTTCAGCGGAATGACTACCGTGATGCGCGTCCCCTGCCCCGGGCTGGTCGCGATGGTGAACGTGCCGCCCAGCCCTTGCGCGCGTTCGCGCATCGTCGCCATGCCGTGACTGTGATAGACGCGGCCGGCGGGTAGGGTTTCGGGGAAACCCCGTCCATCGTCGGTAATGGTCATTTCGATTTCATTCGTGGTCATCCGCAGCGCGACCACGACCTTCTGCGCTTGGGCGTGCTTGCGGACGTTCGTCAAGGCTTCTTGCGCGATGCGTAAGAGTTGCAAGCCAATTTCCGGGGCTACCTGGATGTCTGGCGGTTCGGCCATCACGCGCGCCGCGAGGCCGGTTTGCCGCGCGAATTCGTCTAGGTAGGCGGTGAGCCGCGCGGTGAGGTTGCCTGGGTCCTGGCTGCTCATCCGCAAGCCATCAATCGCCTCACGCACATCCACATACGCCGCGCGGAGGGCCTGGCGCATCTCCGCGAGTTCGCGCGCGCTCGCGTCGTAACGTCCCGCCGCGAGCAATCCTTCCACGCGCTCGGCTTGCAAACTCAGATAGCCCAGCGTCTGTGCCAGCCCGTCGTGAATTTCGCGCGCCAGGCGATAGCGTTCTTCCAGCAGGGTCATTTGGCGAACCTGGGCGTACAGTTGCACATTGCGGATTGCCAGCGCGATCTGATGCGCCATCGTGGTCAAGAGTTCGGTGTGATGTTCGGTAAAGGCGCGCGGCCGTCGCGAGCCCAGAAAAATCGCGCCGAGGATTTGATCCTCTGTGACGAACGGCGCGGCCATCGCGGACGCCAGCACCTCCTCGCCCGTCCGGGCCCATACCACCGGCGCGCCGGTGGTATGCGCTTGCTGCGCCAGTTGCAGCGCCAGTTGAAAGGAGGGATCGCTCCAATCGTCGCCGAGATTGTGGCGCGCCCGACACTGCCATAGCCGGTGGAGGGGGTCGTAGAGGAAGAGCGCGCCGGCGTGTGCTTCCCAACCAATCGTCGCCAGGTCGAGCACTTGGGTGGCGAGATCGTCCAGCGGTTGCAGCGTCTGCGTCGCGCGATCCACCGCGTGCAGCGTGTCCACCTGCCGCGCCCGGCGGCGCAGACTGTCGAGCGCGGTCGCCATCACACCGCCCAGGATGTTGAGCAAACGCAAATGATCTTCGGGCGGCCCATCCGCCGAGGGAAAGTACGCCGAAAGGATGCCGACGCGCTCTTGTTCATGCACAATCGGCAGACAGACGAGTGAGCCAATGCCTTCAGCGCGCGCGACCTCGTGCAAGCCCACAAAGAGCGGGCAATCGCTCGCGGCTTTGGCCTTGAGTTTGGCGCATTCGCGGCAACGCGCGGCCGGAATGCCCGCTTCGATTCTGGCGCGCAGGGCTTGCAGGTACCGCTCGCTCAAGCCCCAGGCGACATCCAGTTTCAGCCGATCCTGCGTCTCATCGAAGGTGACCATGGTGGCGGCGCGCGCGTCGGTCAACTGCACCGCGCCCTGCGC
>DAOTZV010000133.1:0-25396 GCA_034434235.1 Anaerolineae bacterium | reverse complement strand
TGTTGGGCGCTCCGATGGGCCTGGGTCAGTTGCTCGAGCGCTGCCTGCTCAGCCTGGCTTAAGGTAATGCCGACGGGTTGTGGACCTGACATGGGATGGCCTCCGGTGATGATGAGATGAGCGTATCTTATACGATCTCGGCGCCGCCGTCAACGGGCGAACCCTGGGCTTATTTACGCCCAGGTGTACTAGCCATCCATTCGTGACACCTTCTGGTCCCGGATCTGCCATGATTCTATATCTGCGCAGTGGGATGGTTCAATTACGGGCTGAAATAGGTTGACACTTTTGGCGCCTTGAGAAATTAGGCCGGCTGGGCCACCCTGTCTGGTCGCAACAGCTGGTCCAGAACTTCCGCCAGGGAAGGGGCCTTCTCTACGCCGGCCAGTTCCAGGGGACTGTGTCCGGCCCGCTTGCCTCGCGTGAACTGGTGGTGGTTCCAGAAGAGTTGCAGCAAAGGCAGCAACCACTTGGCCATCCCCCGATGGATTTGCAGGTAGGGGCGCAGCCAACTATGCAACGCTTCCGCCAAACTGGAGGAGCGGTGGAATAAATCCAAGAGCTCCCACGCGGCGCGGGCGCTCGGACGCAGTTCGGCTGGGAAGTCGGTGGCCAGGTTCAGATTCAGGGCCTGGCGATGGCGCCAGGTCCAGAGCATGAACGCCTGGGTCTCTGCCTCCCACGGCTGGAGCACCGGTTGCAGGTGCTGTGCCAGCCATTCCAGCGGCGCAAGCAACTGCGGCAGTTTCTGGCGCAGGTCGTCGGCAAAGGCGGCAATGTCCGGGTGCCCCAGTTCCTTGAGCAGGCCGCTGGCTGTCTCCAGCGTGGCTTGCGCTGCGGTGACCGATACCAGGCGATGGTCGGCCGTGATGGGTTCCAACGCCTGGCGAATTTCATCCCGCAGCCAACACCAGGCATCGAACGTGGCGATCGCCCGGGCTTCTTGGGCCTCGGCCTGGGGCAACGGCGTCTGGACCTGCAGGCGGCGGCCCCGGCGTCGCACAGGGCCTTGCGCCTCCCGAGCGGCCCGGCGGGCCCGTTCCGCAGTCGCCATCGCCTGGTAGGCCGCTTTCTCCAGCCGTTGCGTGAGGCGCCCCGCCTCCCGCAGCAGGTGAAAGAGGTCGGGACGCAGCGGAATGGCCAATTCGGCCGCGCGCACCCCTGCCAACAGCCCGCTCCCGCCATCACTGGCCAGGTCCTGGAAGCGGATGCCCCGCTGGAGCAGGTCCAGGTAGGTGACGCCCCAGGTGGTGCCGTCCCGCGCTTCGGCGGCCGTCAGATTGACCACCAGGAACGAGCGGCCGTCGACCACGGTGAGGCACGGCTGGCGGCCCTGGAAAATCTCGTCGGCTTCGCCCAAGATGGGCAGCGGCACGCGCAGGCTCAGGTTGTAGGCCTCGGCCTGCGCACCCGCCGCCTTGAGCGTCTGGCTGATGTAGCCGACTGAGCGGGTGGTGCCCAGGAGCAGGTGCAGGCCTAACTGGATGTCGCGCACGCTGCCTTTCAGCAACGGGAGCGTCATAATCGCCCGGTCGATCAGGGCCTTGTCCACCGTCAGCGTCGTGGCTTGGCCGGGCCGACCCGCATCACCCGGCCGCAGGGCCTCCACCATGGCCTCCCAGGCCCGGTCGCGTATCTGATAGATCAGCGTACGCGAGACGCCATACAGGCGCGCCAGTTCGGTGGCCAGCCCCCACTGGCGATCCGGGCGGGGAAGAAGCATCTGCAGCGCAACATCGGTGCGCTGCTCCAAAGTGAATTCGGGGATCCGATATTCCGCCATGAGAACCTCCTGCAAAGATGTCGATCTTTGGCTCTATCATCACCGAATCGACCATTTTTGGCAAGTTGATCCAGCTGCTAAAGTGTCAACCTATTTCTGAACCATCCCTAGTTTTTGCCGTCCATTATACCTCCTGCGGGTAGGATGGGCGCAGCCCGGGCGACAGCTATCCGTGATGACAGGTTGGCGGTATCGGGTGCGCCTTGTGGTAATGTAAGCTGGTCATAGTAAGCACGGAACCCCACGGATGACGCTCCGTGGGGTTCCGAGTTTGCCTTTTGGTTATATAGTGTCGGGGAGAGAGGATTTGAACCTCCGACCTCACGGACCCGAACCGTGCGCGCTAAACCGAGCTGCGCTACTCCCCGAAGACATTTTGTATTATAATGGGTCTCGGTCGAAATGCCAAATTCGGAAGGAGCCCTTCATGAGCCTGCAAATCGGCATCGTCGGGTTGCCCAATGTGGGCAAGTCTACCCTCTTCAACGCGTTGACGCTGGCCGGCGCCGCGACCGCACCCTATCCGTTCACCACCATCGAGCCGAACGTCGGCATCGCCGCCGTGCCCGACCCCCGCCTGGACGAGCTGGCGGCCCTGGTCAAGCCGGAAAAGGTGACCCCGGCCACCGTCGAGTTCGTGGACATCGCCGGCCTGGTGAAGGGCGCCAGCAAGGGGGCCGGCCTGGGCAACCAGTTCCTGGGCCACATCCGCAATGTGGACGCCATCGCCATGGTCCTGCGCGCGTTCCAGGATCCCGACATCCCCACGGCCGATGATCAGGTGGATCCGCTGCGCGACCTGGAAACGCTCGACCTGGAGCTGATCCTGGCCGACCTGGCGACTACCGAACGCCGCATCGAGAAGGTGCAGGGCCAGGCCAAGGCGCGGCCGAAGGAGTTCGCCGACCAGCTCGCCTGGTTGGCCGGGCTCCACCAGCACCTGAACTCGGGCCGGCCGGCCGCGGCCTATGAACCGCCCCCCCATCACGAAGATTGGACGCGCGACTTCAACCTCCTCACCGCCAAGCCGCGGCTCTATGTGGTCAACGTGAGCGAGGGCGACCTGCCGACCGGCGGCGCGCTGGCGCAACCGGTGCTCGACCGCGCCGGCCGGGAAGGGGTCCCCTGCATCGTGTTGTGCGCCGCGTGCGAGGCCGAACTGGCCACCTGGGACGCCCGCGAGGCCAGCGAATATCGCCGCGACCTGGGCCTGGCCGAGCCGGGCCTGGATCGCCTCATCCATGCCAGCTACCGGCTCCTCGATCTCATCACCTTTTTCACGATCACCGGCGGCAAAGAGACGCGCGCCTGGACCCTGAAGGCCCATTCGACCGCCTACGAGGCGGCCGGCCTGATCCACAGCGACATCCAGCGCGGCTTCATCCGGGCCGAGGTGATCCCTCAGCCGGTGCTGGTGGCGGCCGGCGGCATGGCCGCGGCCCGCAGCCAGGGCCTCGTGCGCCTGGAAGGCCGCGAGTATATCGTCCAGGACGGCGATGTCATTCACTTCCGTTTCAATGTGTGATCCCCTTATTTGCCATAATCTCCCATCTATGGTATAACATGCCCACCGCGCGAGGGCTCACAGCCCTCGTTCTTTTCGCCCCCGGTGCTTCACGCCAGGTGAAGCATCCGGCGGCAATCCCCCTTCCAGAGGAAGGGGGCTATTTCCGAGGAAAGGAGGTATCGGCGCGGTATGCCTGAAACAACGCGCGACTATGAGCTGATGGTCGTCTTCGCCCCGCAGTTGGATGATCAGGGTGTTGCCACCGCCATCGAGCGTTACACCAACTGGATCACGGCCGCGGGCGGCACGGTCGCCAATCCCAACGTGTGGGGACGGCGCACGCTGGCTTATCCCATCAAGAAGCAGACCGAAGGCGTCTACGTCCAGTTCGCTTTTCAGTTGCCCCCGACCAGGAGCCGCGAGCTCGAACGCAACCTGCGCATTGACGAACAGGTCTTGCGGCATCTGCTCGTGCGCCCTGACGAGGACTGATCTACCCCGGGGAGGAACGGGCCGTGGCACGAGGACTGAACAAAGTCTTGATTATCGGCAATCTGGGCCGTGATCCAGAGATGCGTTACACGCCGAGCGGCAAGCCCGTCACCGCGTTCAGCGTGGCCGTCTCGCGCGGCTGGACGACCAGCAACGGTGAGCGCCGCGAGGCGACGGAGTGGTTCAACGTCGTCGCCTGGGGCAACCTGGCCGAGGTCTGCAATCAGTACCTGCGCAAGGGCTCGCGCGTCTACATCGAGGGCCGCTTGCAGACCCGCAGTTGGGACGATCCGGAAGGGCAACGTCATTCGCGCACCGAGGTGGTGGCGAACGAGATGGTCATCCTCGATGGCCGGGGCGGGGCCGAACCGGAGGATATGGATTTCGATGAGGAGCTGGGGTTCTAACCCCGATGGAGTTCAATCATGGCAGAAGAAAAACCGACTACTGCGCCGGCCGCGGAGCGCCGCGGGGGCGCGGCCGCGACGGCTGCCGGCGGCCGCATGCGCTTCCAGCGACGCCGTGTGTGTGCGTTCTGTGCAGACAAGATAGACAAGATTGATTACAAGGATGTCAACACCCTGCGCCGCTTCATCTCCGACCAGGGCCAGATCGAATCGCGGCGGCGTACCGGCACCTGCGCCCGGCATCAGCGCCGTTTGACGCTGGCGATCAAGCGCGCGCGTTTCCTGGCGCTCTTGCCCTATACCGCCGAGCACGTGCGGCGCTACGGCGGCTGAGCTCCGCCTTTCCCTGGGCAATAAAGAATAAGGAAGCCTTATGGCGAAGCCGAAGCCATCACAGCGAGCGGAACCGACCCGCAAGGAAACCGCGCGTCGTCGGCGAGATGAAGAGCGCAATCGTCGCGTCCTGATCGGCCTGGGGCTCGTCGCAGCCCTTTTGCTGCTGATCATCGTCGCCGGCGTGATCCAGGAGCTGGTCCTCAAGCCGCGCCAGCCGGTCGCGGTGGTGAACGACGCCAGGATCACCACGGCCGACTATGCCAGGCGAGTGCGTTTTGCCTGGTATCAGGAAAGCCTCCAGCAGCAGGGCCGGGATCCGCAATCCATCAGCCTGGATGTGCTCGATCAGATGATAGACGAGCAGCTCTTGCGCCAGGAGGCGCAGAAGCGCGGGATCACCGTCAGCGCCGACGAGATCGAGCGGGCGCTGGAGCAGTCGTTCGGCTACCAGCGCTACACGCCGACACCGTCGCCGACGCCGTCCGTCTCGCCGACGCCGTTGCCCACGCCCACGCCGGGCGGATCGCCCACGCCGACCCCGGCGCCGACCGCGACGCCGGTGAGCCTGGAAGCGTATCAGAGCCAGCTCAAGGATTACGTCTCGAAGCTCAAGACCGCGGCCGATATGAGCGAGGCGGATCTGCGCGCGCTGGTCGAGCTGGACCTGTTGCGCGGGAAACTGTACGAAGCCGTGACCAAAGACGTGCCGACCACGGCCGAGCAGGTGCACGCGCGGCACATCCTGGTGAAGATCATCGAGCCGGCGCCGACTCCGACGCCGCTGCCGGAAGGGCAACCGACCCCGACCCCGGACCCATCGGCGACGCCGACGCCCGCGCCGCGCGATGACGCGCAGGCCCTGGCGCGCATCCTGGAAGTGCAACAGAAGCTCGGCGCCGGCGAGGATTTCGCGGAACTGGCGCGGCAATATTCGGACGACACCTACAGCGCGGCGGAAGGGGGCGATCTGGGGTGGTTCGGCCGTGGCCAGATGGTGGCCGAGTTCGAGGAGACGGCGTTCACGCTGGAGCCCGGCAAGATCAGCGAGCCGATCAAGACGACATACGGCTATCACATCATCCAGGTGCTGGAGAAGGATCCGGCCCGGCCGCTCGATCCCTTCACCCTGGAGCAGAATCGGTACATCGCGTTCCAGCAATGGCTCTCGAATCTGCGCAACACGGCCAGGATCGAGCGCAACTGGACGCTGGATAAGGTGCCGCCGACGCCGGCCGCCCGGTAAGATCCCGAATGAATTCGGGGCGAAGGGGCGGTGCGCCGCGAGGTCGGCCTGCGCCGACCGTCGTCGCACATGCGAGGGCGTCCCTGGAGAGGGACGCCCGGCCTGCGGCCCATTAGCTGTTTCTGGATCTGCAGAAGAACTCGAAGCCGGTGGGATGAATTATACATCCATCAGCGCAAGTCGCGCAGCAGGGGCATCAGCTTGTACTTGCGCGCGTGTCGTTCCAGCACGCTGTTCAGATAGGCCGTCCACTCGGCCGCGCGCTGGTGTTGCAGGTAGATGTCCCGAGCGCTGCGCAGCCAGCGCGCGGCATCCTCATAATGCCTGGCGTCGCCGGCATTCATGATGTTCTCTGCCCGCTTCTGGTACTGGCGGATGCCCCAATCCGGATAATCGGCGCGCGTGGCCTCGACCACCTGCTCGAGATAGCTGCTGTAGGGATTGCGTTCGATGACCGCCATGGCCTGCGGCAGCAGCCGCTCGTAGAGATAGATCGCCACCGTCCGGTCGTCGGTACCGGACTCCAACTGCTTGAGCAGGCGTTCTCGCACCGCGGGCCATCGGTCGCCGGCCAGGCGTTGCACCAGCTTGTAGTCCTCCAGGTCGTGGGTGGCGAGAAAGGCGGTCTCGGCCCCGCGTAAGGCCAGTGCAAGATCGCCCGCCGCTTCCGCCTGACTGGCCAACCAGCGGCCCAGTTCCGAGCGGGACCATTGCGTTCCCTGTTCCAGGCCATAGGCGGCGATCTCCAGCGCGGCCGACCGATGGCCTTGCGCCGCCAGGATCTGCGCCAGCTCCAGGAACTCGGCCGGCTCCATCAGACAGACGCGCGCCTCCTCCATCGCCTCAGCCACCCGGCCGATGCGGGCCAACATGTTGACGTACCGGTTGAGCTGGCCCTCGGCCTCGGCCAGGTAGAGGTATTCCTGATAACGCCCCTGGCGTTCCAGGATGCGCAGCCGCGCCAGGGCCAGCTCGTCGGCGAAGTTGGGCGGCTCCCCTTCCCACACGCCTTTGTCCGTGATCTCTCCCTGCAATACGGCGGCCAGGGTCGGATCGTCCCACCATTGTTCGAGGGCTGTTCGCAGGACGTCAACCCCGATCCGGTCCTCATCCCATGTCTCGATTTCCTGCAACCAATCCTCTCGCTCTGCGGGCGACAGGTCCTGGCTTAACAGCGCCTCGGCCAGCAGCACGGCCAGCTCCTCCCCCGCCTCGGCGATGACAGCCTCATTGGCGTCATAGATCCAGTCCTCCAGGCCTTCGATCCCCGCGATCCATTCCTCGACCACCGCCTCGATGACCCTGGTCGCGGCAGCGGCATCGCCGGCGTCCAGCAACCGGCGGGCCAGCTCCGTGTGCGGGCTCAGGATCTCGTCGGGATAGAGCGTGCCCGCCTCGTCATCCCAATAATTATAGCCGTTATCCTGTGTAGCCGACGCAGCGGCATTGCGGAAGTCCTTGCGCATCTCGCGGCGGATGGCGGCCAAGTCGTACGCGATGGGAGCAGCGGTCGTTGCGACTGGTGCCGGCTGCACCTTCAGTTCCTCCATTGCTTCTTCGATGGCCTCGATCAGCCCGGGCTGCTCGGTGGCCAGGATCAGCACCAGCCGACGCAGTTGATCGGCGGTCAGATCGGCCAGCAGCGTCTCCAGGGCGGGCCTGACCTCGATCTCGCCTTCGTGCCGTGCGGCCAGCAGCACCGCGACGATGTGCTTGCAATAGCCGCTCCAATCGTAGGGGCAGGTACAGCTCGCCGATGCGATCCGGCCGTCCTGGCTCAGGGTGACGTTCACCCGATACGGTTCGTAATCGCTGCCGGCCACGCGCGCGGTCAATTGATTGCCGCGCAATGTGAGATCACTGACCGCGCCATTGCGATAATAGCTTTGGCCACGGGCGAAGCTCTGGCTCGTGGCCAGCTGGCGGATGTCGTCTTCGGCAAATGTGAACATGGGGATCCTCATGGCAAATAACTGGCGGACCATCTCTCATGCAAATAGTATACCATAACGCGAGATGGGCGAGCAATGCAAGCGTATCGAATGCCATCCTCGTCTCGATTCGACATCCGAAGATTGTAGGCGACGGTACAGACCGCGTGTGCTATATTTTATATAGTGTTGCTGCTGGCTATTTCGGCGCTCCTTTGCCCGGACGCCTTTTTTGATGGGTAGTTACTATGTTTTCTGTAGCAAAAACCTCAACGACCGGGGTCTGTCCTGTTTCGGCTATGACCCGGCTCTTGGGCTCGCGCTGGACCATGCAGATCATCCACCACCTGCGCGAGCCGCGGCGCTATTGCGAGCTGCAAGACCTGGTGGGCGAGGTGAACCCGACCACCTTCACTCAGCGGCTGCGCTTTCTGGAGCATCAGGGACTGATCGAGCGCCGCGAGGACCCGGAGAACACCCGCCACGTCGAGTACGCGCTGACGGCCAAGGGCCGCGAGCTACTGCCGATCCTGGATGCCCTGGCCGCGTGGGCGCAGAAGTGGCTGTTGCACTGAATACGGAAGTTCGTGGATCAGGTTGGCAGCAACGCGGTGGTCGGCCGCGCTTTGCACCGCCCGCCTCGCGAGCCGGGCGGCCGCTTATCACCTTTTATATCCAGAGAGGAGGGTCTTACTATGGAAATCGCATTTCTCATCGGTCGCATCGTGTTGGGCGTGTATTACCTGTTCAACGCCCTCAACCACTTCCGCAACCTCAACATGATGGCCGGTTACGCCGGCTCCAAGGGCGTTCCGGCGCCCAAGCTGGCCGTGGCCGGCACAGGCGTGCTGCTGCTCTTGGGCGGCCTGAGCATCCTGTTGGGCGTTCAACCGACCATCGGCGCCATCCTCATCGTCGTCTTCCTGGTGCCGGTCGCGTTCATGATGCACAACTTCTGGGCGGTCCAGGATCCGCAGATGAAGATGATGGAGATGGTCAACTTCATGAAAAACCTGGCGCTGGCGGCTTCGGCGCTGATGTTCCTGGCCATCCCGCAGCCCTGGCCGTTGAGCCTGGGCGGCTGAACGTTCTACCGCCGCTGCCGACCACCGTTTCCTACTGCGCTGCCGGCCCTGGCCGCAATAGCCGATCAGGGCCGGCAGATGCCGGCTAACCGCGAGCGCGCCACCGTCAGCTCAGAGGCCATGAAGCGGACCGCGTTCGCCGCACCGGCGAGCAACAGACATGCGATGCCTTGGCGTTTGGCGAAGGTCATGCGATAATGGCGTAGATGAGAGGCCCGATGCATTGCAAAAGCCAGGGAACAAAAAGGCCTCACAGACCATCATGATCTGTGAGGCCCTCAGTGGGCGAGGAGGGACTCGAACCCGCGACCTCACGGATGTGAACCGTGCGCTCTAACCAGCTGAGCTACTCGCCCTGAGCAATGGCTATTATAGCATCATCCGGCGAAAGATGCAAAATGAAGGGTGCGCCTCGCATGAACCAACGCTACGTCTTGTTCGCATTCCTGCTGCTCGTTCTGATCCTCTGCGTCGCCGCCTATCTGATCGGCCGCACGCTGTTGCCGGCCGTGCCCACGGAGTTGGCCCCGCGGGCCGCGTGGACGCCCCCCGGCATCACCGCGACGGTCGGAACCGGACCAACACCCGCGACCGCCACCCGCGTCGGCTCGCCATCGCCCGGCCGCACGCCGACCACGGCCGCGGCCGGCGTCATCGCCCCGCGCGAGGCGGCCGGCGCATCTCCCGCGCCGACCGATCGGCCCACCCCGACCGAGACCCCAACCGTCACCCCTACGGCAACGACGCCGGCCGCCTATCGCTATGAGCTGGCCGGTCCCGTGCGACACTCCTCCGGCGATTGCCCGGGCATCTACGTCCTCGGCAGCGTGACCGATCGCCAGGGCCGGCCGCTGGCCGATGTGCGCCTCAAGCTGACCGACGAATACGGCAATACGGATGTCAAGACGACCAAATCGGTCGCCGGCGACGTGGGCCGGTACGACTTCCCCATCTTCGGCCCGGCCCGGCGCTTTTACCTGAGCGTGATCAGTCCCCAGGGCGAGCCGCTCAGCCCTGCCGTCGAGATCCCGCACGGCCTCGATCCCGC
This sequence comes from Anaerolineae bacterium, assembly GCA_034434235.1. Classification (GTDB taxonomy): domain Bacteria; phylum Chloroflexota; class Anaerolineae; order CG2-30-64-16; family CG2-30-64-16; genus CAKZKT01. The sequence continues at coordinate 15,564 of DAOTZV010000133.1, read as the reverse complement.
GCCTCAGGCCACCTGCCACCATGTGAACTGGAAGGAGCGGTGAGGCGATGCGGCGCATTGGACGCCGTCTCCTTCTGCTCATCGCGCTCCTGTTGGCGGCCGCATTGCGCTGGGCCGAGCCGCGGCTGGTCGAGTTCAAATACGATGAAGCGCACATCGTCGGCCAGGCGCTGGAGCTGACCCGCGGGGGCCCCGCGCCGTTGCTGAGCGGCGGCACGACGCTGGGCATTGCTCGCGGGCCGCTCGACGTGTATCTGCTTGCGTTGCCGCTCAAGGCGACGGGCGGCCGCGTCGAGGCCGCGGTGTGGCTGGTGGCCGGACTGGGCGTGTTGGCCGTCGCGCTGACGAGCGTGGCCGCGCAGCAGATCGCCGGCCCGCGCGCGGCCGTGCTTGCCGCGTGGCTGATGGCCGCCAACCCCTGGCTGGTCTTCTACGACCGCAAGCTGTGGGCCCACATCCAGGTCGTCTTCAGCGTCGCACTTTTCCTGGTCGCCTGGCAGGTGGTCGTGAACGGCCGCCGCCGGCCGGCGTTCTGGTTCCCCGTGATCGCCGCGCTGCAGCTCCTGGCGCACGTGCTGGCGCTCCTCCAGGGCCTGAGCTGGCTCGCCGGCGTGCTGATCGCCCCGCGGCGCTGGTGGGCCGGCCGACGGGCATTCGCCGGCGGACTGGCGGTCGGGGCCATCCTGCTGGTGCCCTATCTGTGGGCGCTCGGCCGGAGCAACAGCCGGCTCGTGCTGGATGCCGCGCGCGGGGCCATCGGCCGGGGCGCGGCCGACGCCGCCATGGGCGCCGCGCGGCTCTTCGCGGGCGACGGCCTGCACGTGCTCGCCGCGTTGCCGCGCCACGCGTCTTCGGCCTGGCAGATGACCGCTGCGCTCGTGCTCCCCGTCGCCGGCCTGATGGGCCTGGGCCTGCTGCGGGCGGCGATCGGCCTGCGGGGTGGGCCGCTGGGGATGCGAAGTCGGCTGCTCCTCGCCTGGACGGCCGCGCCGATCCTCCCTCTCCTCATGGGGCCATTGTCGACCGCGCAACAATACTGGACGGTTCTCTTGCCCCTGCCGGTGCTCTACCTGGCGCTGGGGATCGAGTGGGCCGCGCTCGGCGGGGCGAAGCTGATCGGCCGGTTGACGGCCGGTCGTTTCAACCGACGCTTACGTGCCAGGCATCTTGCAGAGTGCCGGGCATGTGACGGCTATTTTCAGGTGAGCGCGCGTTGGCCGGCGCAGGCGTGGGGCCTGGCGATGGCGGCCGGGTTGCTCCTGGTCGGCCTGTGGACGGCCAGCTATGCCGATCTGCTGGCGGCCGTGCGCGGGGGCGCCGGCGCGGCGACCTTCGGTCCGCCGCTGGGCCGCTGGATCGAGGCGGTGGATGCCGCGCGGCTGTGGGCGGGTCGGCTGGGCACGCAAGAGGTGCGCGTGGCCGTCAACGGCGTGGACCCCGGCTACGAAGGCGAGCCGGCCGCAGTGGCCGCGCTGATCGGCAATCCGCCGTTCGCCCGCTTCGTCGCGCCGACCTCGCCGCCGGCCCTCCTCCTGGCCCACGGTCGGCCGAGCCTTTACCTGTGGGCCGTGGATGCCGCAGAAGCCGAACGCCGCCTGGCGGAGTCAGGCGAACTGGTGTGGGCCGGCGAGCTGGCGGCCGGCCACCCGCCTGCGCGGCTCTATCGCCTGCCCCCGGCAACGGCCATCGGGCTGGAATATGCAACGTTCGAGCGGCCGCCGGTCTTCGATTGCGGGCTGATGTTGTTGGGCTATCGTCTGCCGGCCGCGGCCCGCGGCGGAGAACCGCTCGAGGTGACGCTGATCTGGCGGGTGCTCGAGCCGCCGGCCGCGGTGCGCACGCGCGACATGACCGCGTTCAATCACATCCTGGACGCCGCGGGGCAAACCGCGGCCCAGGCCGACGGCCTGGCGCTCTTGAGTCGGGATTGGTGGCCGGACGATGTGCTCATCCAGCCGTATGTCGTGACGCTTCCGCCGGGGACCTATCGCTGGCGCACCGGCATCTACAGCCGGAGCGATGGCGGTCGGGCGCAACTGGCGGCCGGCGGGGATGCGGTGGATCTGCCGGCCTTTGTCGTGCGATGAGGCTGTTACTGTGCCTGGCACTTTCAAGGTGCCAGGCACATGTGTGACTACTGAAAGTGCGCGCAGAAGTCTTCGATCACGCCTTTGGTGAAGTAGTTCTTCAGCATCCCGTACGCAAACCGCAGATATAGGTCAGGGTAGCCCGGTCCGATGATGGACCAGTAATACTGCTCGTCGTTCTTCGTCCAGTTCACGTCTGGCAGGTAGATCACGCTCATCAGGCCGATCCAGGGCTGCCAGTTCTCCTGCGCGTATTTATACGCGCGCACGATGTAACAGCCCTGTTTCCCCTCATCAATGCCCGCGCCCGCGCCGTGCCAGTAGTACGGCGAATCGGGCCGGTTGTCGGTCGTCCAGCCGAACTCCAGCACCACCACCCGCTTGTTGGCGTCGCCGTTGCGCACCATCAACGCCCGCACGTCCTCGATGTGGCGGAACGAATAGACGCGCTTCAGCTCGGTCGGGCTGGGATCGTTGTTGTGGAGCTTCGGCGTGGTCGCCACCACCTGCGGATCGGTCTCGGGCGACGCCGCGTAGCCCGCGCCGTGCACGCCGAGCATGTCGAAGTAGCCGTCGCTGCGGCCCATGGCGTCGTACATGCCCTGGTAGAAGCGCATGTCGGGCATGGCGCGGTTGCTGTCTTCGGTGGTGGGCGCCATGCCGGCCGTGATCACGATGGCATTGGGATCGGCGGCCTTGATGGCGGCATACGCCTGGCGCAACATGCGCACGTAGCCGGCCGGATCGGGCCGCTTGCCGCCCCACTCGCGCGCCAGGTTCGGCTCGTTCCACACCTGATACGCGTGGATCCGGCCGCGATAGCGCGCGGCCACCTGGCCGGCGAAATCCGCAAAATGCCGGGCATTGTCCGGTGGATTGCCCGCCCAAAACGGCCGATCCGGATCCATGCTGATGCGCACCAGGAGCTTGAGGCCGCGCTTGTTCACATCCTCCACGATCCGGTCGGGCCGCTCCCAGTCGAACTGTCCCTTCCCCGCCCCCTCGATATCCTGCCAGGAGAACAACTGCTTGACCCAGGTAAAGCCCGCCTCCTTGATCAGGTTGAGATCCCGATCGGCGACCTCGGGACGCCACCAGAGGAACGCCTGGACGCCGTAGTCGGGCGAGCTCATCTGGCCGGCCGGTGCCGGTGCCGGCGGTTTCGCGGTGGCGGTGGCCGGCGGCTGGGTGGCCGCGGGCTTGACCGTTGCCGGCGGTTGAGGCGTGTTGGTCGCGGGTGCGGCGGTCGCTGTAGCGGCCGGAACGTCTGTTGCCGCGGGCGGTTGCGCCTGCACCGTTGGGGTCGGCCGCGGGGTGGCCGTGCTCTGACCTTCGGCCGGCCGCGGGGTCTTGGTGGGGGTTGGGGTGGCCTTCGCCGCCCCCGAGCCGCACGATGCGATCGCCAGGCCGAGGAGCATGACCAGGGCAATCAACAGCCACGGCCATAAAAGCAGAATCCTTCCGTTGTATCTCTTCATTATGTCGAATTCTTGCCTGTTTAGTATATATATGTGCCGCGCATGTGCCGGCCTGCAGCTACAAGCGCAGGCCGTGCAACCGCAAGCCGGCGGCTGGCGCGACTACGGACGCGCTAAGTTTCCTGGTATGACGAAGCAACGACCATGAAAGTTCCAGCTTCCTCTCACTTTCCCATGGCCTGCAGCGCGGCGTAGGCCGGCCGGCCCATGATGCCCCACTGCGCCATCTCGGAGCCGGGCTGGGTGACGTTGTAATTCAAGTTCCACAGGAAGGCCGGGCCGACGAAGCCCCAGCCGCGCATCATCTGATAGGCCCGAACGGTCCACTGGGCCTGCTCGTCCAGCGTGTTGTCCTGCGCGTATTCGTAGCCGGCCCGGCCCGTCCAGCCGGAGGCCCAGCCGAACTCGGTGGGCCAGATGCGCTTGCCCCCATCGCCGTACCGCACCATGATATTGCGATAGCCTTCCATGGTCGAGCGGAAGCTCCACGAATGATGCGGCGAATTGCACGGCCCGACGAACGACGAACCCTGGCTGCGGATGAAGTCGCAGGCCGGCGCGCCGCCGGGCACGTCGGGCGCGACGTTGTAGCCGCTCGGATGGGCGCCGATCGCGTCGGCGTAGTTGCGCAGGCCCGCCTGGTACATCCGCTCCAGATAGATGAAATCGTCCATGGCCGCAGGCGGCGGCGCGCCGGTGGGCGTCAACGCGCCGCTGACGACCACGATGCCCGGACACGCCCGTTTGATGGCCCCGTAGGCCGCGGCGAGCAGCCGCACGTAACGGGCCGGATCCAGCGGCTCGCGACCCCACTCGTAGTCCAGATTCTGTTCGTTCCACACCTCGATCGCCTGGACGCGGCCGCAGTAGCGCGCGGCAAACTCGCCCACAAAGGAGGCATAGGTGCCCGGATCGGCCGGCGGCCCCTCCACCGAGCGATCGGTGTTGGCCGGCCGGGCCCAATCGGGCGCCTTGACGATGCTCACCAGCACGTTCAGGCCGTTGGCGTTCAGGTCGCCGACCACGTCATCGGGCCAGTTGCGTTGCCCGGGGCCGGCGCCCTCGAAATCCTTCCAGGGCAACTGAAACTTCACCCAGTTGAAGCCCATGCCCTTGATCGCAGCGATGGCGGCCCCGCGGTCGCCGGCCGGGTCGATCTGGATGCCGTAGCCGAAATAGCCGCCTCCCGACGGCGGCGGCGCGCTTCCGGCGGCCGCGGCCGCCGCGGCGACCATCGGCGCGGCCGTGGGCGGCGGCGGGGCCTTCACCACGGGCAACTGATCCACCGGCCCCGATGTGCTCACGAATTCGCCGGACACCCAGCCCTTCCCCTCGGCCGCCTCGATCTGCCACCACTTGCCGTCCTCGCTCTTGCCGATCGCCTTCACCACGTCATCGCGCTGGAGCCTCCCCGACGTCGGATAGGCCGTCCCCGGCCCGGAACGGATGTTCAACAGGTCAGAGGTCACCTTGAGGCCGGGCGGCGCTGGCGTGGCCGTGGGCGTGGCCGTGGGCGCCGGAGATGGGGTTTGGGTCGGCGTGGTGGTGGAGGTTGGGGAAGGGGTATCGGTTGGGGTTGGCGTGGCGGTATCGGGTATCGGGGTATGGGTCGGCGCGGCCGTCGGCGGCACGGAGGTGATGCGGGCCACTTCGGTGGGCCGGGCCGGGGTGGCAGCGGAAGAACAGCTCGCCGCCACTACGGATAGGGTCACCAGCAGCAGGATGAGAAGCGGCATCTTTGCAAAAAGTAGGGGCGACGGGAGTCGTAGATCTCCTTTGAGCCGGCTCGCAGGCGGTCTGTGACCGCCGTCCCCTCGAATGATTGAGAGGACACGAAGAAGACGCAATGTACGGATCGGACGGTGGACGGGCATAAGGTAGCGTCTCCGGGCAATGCAGCAGGGTTATGGTTTGATCGGCAGGCTGGTGAGGGTCCCTGTGATCGTCAGGTATTCGGCGAACGCCCAGGCCGGATTCGTCCGCACGCAACAGACCTGAAGCCAGAGGTTGTCGGCCGTGCGGCCGGTGACGGTGAAGGTCTCGCCGATCTGGGCGACGGCCAGGAGGGGCTGATCACGGCCGGGGCCGGTGCGCAGCGAGAGCGGGCCTTCGCGCACCTGGGCGATTGCCGCGCCGGCCGCAGCCGTCGGCGCGGCCGTGGCCGTCGCGCGGGCCGTCGGCGCGGCGGTGGGGGCGGCCGTCGGCGTGGCGGTCGCCGGCGCGAGGGTCGGCGTCGGCCGGGAGGTGGATGTGGCGGTTGGCCGGGTCGGCGTCGGCTGGCGGGTGGCGGTAGCGGTGGCCGCGGCCAACGTCGGGATGGTCGGCCGCCGCGTCAGGGTGGGCCGCACGGTGGCCGAGGCCGTGGGCGGGGGCGTCCAGCCGGGCGGCGCGGCGCTGCCTTTGGGGCCGCCCGACGCCAGCGAAATCATCAGGCCCGCGCCAAACGCCAGGCCCACCACGACGATGGTCAAGACGACGACGGAGGAGCGTTGATCCAGACGCATACCCCAACCTCACACCACATCCCATCTCACGTGCCTGGCACCTCCCAGGTGCCAGGCACGTCTGCTGTGCCCCCTACTTCGGCATGCGCGCCAGGGCATCCTGCGCGGGCCGACCCATGATGCCGAACGCGGCCAGCTCGGTGCTGGGCTGGGTCACGTTGTAGTCCAGGTTCCACAGGAACATCGGGCCGACCCATCCCCAGGCCTTCGCCATCTGGTACGCCTGCACGATGAACTGCGCCTGCTCTTCGGGCGTGTTATCGCGGGCATATTCGTAGCCGGGATGCGGGTTGGGCGTCGAAGCCCAGCCGAATTCGGTCGGCCAGATGCGCTTGCCCGCGTCGCCGTTGGCCACCATCACCTGCCGGTAACGCTCCATCGTGTCCCGGAAGAAGAAGCTCGGATGGTTCTTGAAGCTCGGCTCGGTCGGGTTGTTGTAGCCGAACTTGGCATCGGGCGGGTTGTTGTAGCCGCTCGGATGCGCGCCGACCGCGTCGAAGCAGTTCTTGGCGCCGGCCGCGTACATCCGCTGCAGATAGACGACATCGTCAATGGCCGTTGCGCCGTCGTTCACGCCGGTGGGCGTCAGCGCGCCCGCCACGACGACGATGTTCGGGTCGACCGCCTTGATCGCCTGATAGGCCCGACACAGGAGCGTCACATAGCGGCCCGGATCGAGCGGCTCGCGGCCCCACTCGTACCACAGGTTTTGTTCGTTCCACACCTCGATCGCGTGGACGCGGCCCTTGAGCCGCGACGCGACCGTGCTCACGTAATTGGCATAGGTCTGCGGATCGGCCGGCGGCCCTTCCACCGAGCGGTCGGTGTTGGCCGGCCGGGCCCAGTCGGGCGCCTTGACGATGCTTAACAACACCTTCAGGCCGGCGCCGCTCAGGTCGTTGACGATGTCTTCGGGCACGTTGCGTTCGCCGGGCGATCCCTCGTAGTTCTTCCACGGGATCTGCACCTTGACCCAGTTGAAGCCCATGGCCTTGATGGCCGCGATGGCGGCCGCCCGATTGCCCCACGGGTCGATCTGGATGCCATAGCCGAAGTAGCCGCCCGCCGGCGGATAGGTGGCGCCGCCGGAAGGCGCCGGCGCGGCCGCCGGCTGGCTGGCCACCGGCGCGGCCACCTTGACCACGGCGATCGTGCTCACGGGCCCCCGAAGGGTGATGAAGCTGGCCGAGATCCAGCCCGGCCGGTCCTCGCCGTAGTTGAACTGGTACCAGTCGCCGGCCTCGTTCTTGCCGGTCACCCGATAGGTCGCGCCGGTTTGCACCTCGCCGATGCGCGCGTAGTCGGTGCCCGGGCCGGCGCGCACGTTGACCGGGCCGTTCATCACCGTCAGCTCGGGCGCGCTCGGCGTGGGCAGCGGCGTGGGGGTGGGCGTGAAGGCCGGGGTCGGCGTGGGCACGGGCGTGTAGGTGGCCACCATCACCCCGGACGCGTTCGCGCGATGCACCACGCGGCCGCGATCCATGATCGCGGCTTCAACCTGCACCGCGCCGGCAGCCTGCGGCGCGGCCAACACCACGGCCGGATCGGTCAGCGGCCGCACCTGGCTGATGAGCTTGCCGTCGCTCCCTTTGACGGTCCACTGCACCGCGAAGTTGCTGGAGATCGGCGCGATCTGCCCCTGCTGATAGTCGCGCATCAGCCGCCAGAGGTCGGCGTCCTGGCCGTCGGCCGGCAGGTTTTCCACCGTCACGCCCTGGATGTTGTAGCGCTTCAGCAGGTCGAGCTTGTGGCTCAAGCTGGCCGCATTCTCCAGCCAGACGGTGCGCGGGTTGCCCTGGTCGTCCTGGTAGCGGTAGACGTAGGTCCCGATGTTGGAGTCGTAGACCAGGCCGCTGGTGGGCCGGGCCGAGACCAGGGCCAGGTTGAGCGGCTTGCCCGGCTCGACCACGGCGGGATCGGTCTGGATGCGGCCCAGGAGCGGTTGCAGCGCGTCGGCATAACGCTTCTGCAACAGGTAGTTGCCCGCCTCTTCGATGCTCTGGCCGGTGAAGACCGGCTGCAGCTTGTAGCGGTTGATCTGTCCGGTCGCGTAGGTGAGCAGGGAGTCGAGCTGGCCGTCGGGCATGTAGCTGCGCGGGTCCACCGGCGCCGGCACTTTCACCGTGTCGGCCAGGAGGCCCAGCGTCTGCCAGTCGTAGGGGCCGGTCTCCCAGCGGTCTTCGGCCACCTGGATCGGCCTCTCGACGCGCACCGAGAGCACCTTGCCCTCGGCGTGCAGTTTCTCGGCCAGCGCGGCGATGAACTGGTTGAACTCGCCGCGCAGGTTGGGATCGAGCCCGTGGTAATCGAGATCCACGCCCTTGTAGAGGTTGCCGACCGCCAGGTTGACCAGCGCGTTGATGTGCTTCTCGCGCTGTTTGGGATCCACCAGCATGTTCGCCAGCAGGTCGCTGCGCACGATCGGGCCGTCGTAGTTGCGGATCACCGGGATGATCTCGTAGGTGTTGACGAGGCGATCCCAGTTGGCGTCCAGCGCGCCTTCGATCCCGCCCTCGGCGCCCAGGTAAAGCCCGACCGGATGCACCCGGCCGACCGCGCCCTTCCCCTCGGCCGGCAGGTCGCCGGCCGATTTCAGGTCCAGGCCCATGATCGGCGGCTTGGGGTTGGTCTGGAACACCATGGCGGAAGGCGACACCGTTCGCAGATGCGATTCGATCTGTTCGTCTTCCAGGATGAGCGAATGGGGAAGCCATTGCCACGCCTGTTTGGCCGTATCCCACGAATAGACATCGAGCGTCTCATAGGGCTCGCTGTCGTTCGGGATGGGGATCGTCCAGACCGTTTCGGCCTCGGCATCGCCGCGCAGGTCGAGGCGATAGAAGGGGCTCTTGGCAACCAGGTGCGGCGGAATCGCCTTAGCGGCGGCCAACAGATCCCTGCCCGCGCTGCCCTCGAGGAAGTTGACGCGCGGCACGGCGCTCAACCTGGCGCCGAACGGCTGTTTGATCGTCCCCGGCACGAAAGTCACCTGGGCGCCATCCGTCTCGGCCAGGGTTGCCCCTCCCTCATCAATGCGTTCATAGCCGAGACTCGTGATCCGCTGTATTGCTGAGATGGGTGGGAGCAGAAGGGCGATGATGAGCAAAAGGGGAAGGACCACAAAGTCAATGATCTGGCTGCCCCTCTTGCCTTCCAGCCAAACGGTCAGCCGCGAAGGCTTAGGATAGTCAGTTACTGCCATCTGTTCTGTCGTGCTCCTGATGGAGTGATGCGGCGCGCAGCCTGAATGCCGGCTTCCGTGCCGGTCCGCAGCGATTTACAGCGGCAGGCATATGCGCCGGGCGCGCACCGGATAAGGTGAATGGCTGTCGCGCATGCCCGGCTGGGGCGAAGGCCGGGCATGCGCGACAGGCGATCGGAATGGATGATCTTTTTGGTACAACCTGCTTCAGTCATGCCACGCATCCGGTCGCGGCGCACCCGTCAGCCGGGTCATGTTTTGCCGCAGACGTATCAGCGATTCTAACACAGCCGCGAGGATTTGGCAAACGTGAGCGCGTCGCGCAGGCGGCCGCCGTGCGCGGCGAGCACGGCCGCAGCCGCGTCCGCGTCGCGGATGCCCGACAGCAGCGCGAAGATGGCCAGCTTGGCCGACCCGTAGCGCTCGAGGGCGGCGCGCGCCTCCTCCTCGCTCGCAGCCGTCACCTCGCGCACGATGTTGATGGCGCGCTGCACGAGCTTGGCATTGGACGCCTGGACATCCACCATCAGATTGCTGTAGACCTTGCCGCTGCGCACCATGGCGGCCGTCGAGAGCATGTTCAACACCATCTTCTGTGCGGTGCCGGCCTTCATGCGCGTGGAGCCGGTCACCACCTCGGGCCCGGTGAGGACGACGATCGGATAGTCGGCCAGGCGGGCCATGGCCGAATCGGGCGTGTTGACGATGCAGCCGACCGTCGCGCCGACCGCGCGGGCATGGCGCATGGCGCCCAGGGTGTACGGCGTGCGGCCGCTCGCCGCGATCCCCACCAGCACATCGCGGCCGTTCAAGCCGATGGCCTGCACATCGTGCACCCCCAGCGCCTCGTCGTCCTCCGCGCCTTCGACCGCGTGGCGCAGCGCCCAATCGCCTCCGGCGATCAGGCCGATCACCTGGTCGGGCGCCGCGTTGTACGTCGGCGGGCACTCGGAGGCATCGAGCACGCCCAGCCGGCCGCTGGTCCCCGCGCCGACATAGATCAGCCGGCCGCCGAGCTGAAACGCCGCGACGATGCGATCCACCAGGCCGGCGATGGTCGGCAGGCACGGCTCGATCGCGGCCGCGATCTTCGCATCCTCGCGGTTGATCGCGGTCACGATCTCCAGGCTGTTCATCTGGTCGAGGTTGAGGGTATCGGGATTGCGTTGTTCGGTGGTCAATCGGCTCAGGTCCATGGACATGCCGCCTTGGAAGGGATCTATCTCGCAGATTATACCCGCGGTGTTCGCCGATGGGCAAACTATCGCCTCGGGCAACCGAAGTTGCGCGCCTTGGGGAGCGCCCCGATTCTCTCCGTCGTTTGGCGGCCGGGGTAGTATGTGATATACTGATGATTGAATCATTTTCTCAGGAGTCGCATGATGGCTTTCAATCTTCGCAATCGCAGTTTTCTCAAAGAGCTGGACTTCACTCCGGAGGAGCTCAAGTTCCTCCTCAAGCTCGCCGCTGATCTGAAGGCCGCCAAGTACGGCGGCTACGAGCAGCCGCGTTTGAAGGGGAAGAATATCGCGCTGATCTTCGAGAAGACCTCTACCCGCACCCGTTGTGCGTTCGAGGTGGCCGCCTACGACCAGGGCGCGCACGTCACCTACCTGGGGCCCGAAGGCTCGCAGATCGGCCACAAGGAATCCATGAAGGACACCGCGCGCGTGTTGGGCCGCATGTACGACGGCATCGAGTATCGCGGCTTCGGCCAGGAGCGCGTCGAAGAGCTGGCGAAGTACGCCGGGGTGCCGGTGTGGAACGGCCTGACGAACGAGTTTCACCCCACGCAGTTCCTGGCCGACGCGCTGACCATGATCGAGCACGCCAACAAGCCGATGGAACAGATCTCCTACTGCTTCGTCGGCGATGCGCGCTTCAACATGGGCAACTCGCTGATGATCGGCGGATGCAAGCTGGGGATGGATGTGCGCCTCTGCGCCCCGCGTTCGCTCTGGCCGAAGGATGAGCTGGTCGCTCAGGCGCGCGCCATCGCGGCCGAGACCGGCGCGCGGCTAACGCTGACCGAAGATGTGGCGGAAGGGGTGAAGGGGGTGGACTTCGTCCACACCGACGTGTGGGTCTCGATGGGCGAGCCGGACGACGTCTGGGCCGAGCGGATCAAGCTCTTGAAGCCGTACCAGGTCACCATGGACCTGCTGAAGCTGACGGGCAACCCGAACGTCAAATTCATGCATTGCCTGCCGGCGTTCCACAACCGGGAGACGAAGATCGGCGAGCAGATCTATCAAAAGTTCGGCCTGGACGCCATGGAGGTGACCGAGGAGGTGTTCGAGTCGCCCTATTCGATCGTGTTCGACCAGGCCGAGAACCGCGTGCACACGATCAAGGCCGTGATGGTGGCCACCCTGGGCTAAGAGTAAGAGGCGCTCGCGCGCGCCGCGTCCTCTGCGCCTCCGCGGTGAAGTGTCGCTTGCACCGCAGAGGCGCAGAGAATGGCCGAAATCCGAAGAACTCTGCCCTCTGCGCCTCTGCGGCAAAACCGCTTATCTCCGCTTTGCCAGCTCTCGCTTTTCGTACTCGCGCACCTCATCCATGAAGCGATAGCCCACCGGCACCCCTTGTTGCAGGCAATAATAGTCCCACACGGCGGCCCACGGCAATCCCTTCACCTCTTCCAACAGCGCCAGCCGGCCCGTGAAGTCGCCGTTGCGCTCCAGGTTGCGCAATTGCTCGAGCGGCTCGAGCAGCGCCATCAGCAGGCCGCGCAGCGCCGCGCGTGCGCCGATCGTCCACGCCGCCACCCGGTTGATGCTGGCGTCGAAATAGTCGAGCCCGATGTGCACCCGGCTCAGGTAGCCGCCCCGCACGATCTCCTGCATGATCGCCTGCAGGTCATCCGACAGGATCACCACGTGGTCGCTATCCCAACGCACCCCCCGGCTGACGTGCAGCAGGATCTCATCCAGATACATCAAGACGGCCGAGATCTTGTCGGCGATCGTCTCGGTGGGGTGGAAGTGGCCCGAATCCAGGCAGAGCAACACCTTGTTGGCCACCGCATAGCCCAGGTAGAACTCGGCCGAGCCGACCGTGTAGCTCTCCACGCCCAGGCCGAACAGCTTGCCCTCGACCGCGTCCAGGTTGTAGCGCCGGTCGAGCTTTTCCGCCAGGATCTTGTCCAGCGAATCCTTCAACAGCTCGCGCGGGGTCTTGCGATCCACCGGCGTGTCCTTGTAGCCGTCGGGAATCCAGATGTTGGTGACGCATGGGGTGCCGAGCGCGCGGCCGAAGTGTTCGCCGATCTTGCGGCAGGCGATGCAGTGGTCTACCCAGAACTTGCGGATGCCCGGATCATAGGAGGCCAATGTCATGCCGCTGGCCGCCAGCGGGTGCGAGAAGAGGGTGGGGTTGAAATCCAGGCCGTGGCCGTTGGCCTTGGCCCAATCCACCCACGCGGCGAAATGCTCGGGTTGCAGTTGATCGCGCTCCACTTTGCGGCCGCCGGTCTCGGCATAGATGGCGTGCAGGTTCAGGCGATGTTTGCCGGGGATCAGGCTATAAACCATGTCCAGATCGCGGCGCAGCTCGTCGGCCGTGCGGGCCTTGCCCGGATAATTGCCGGTTGCTGCGATGCCGCCCGTCAGCTCGCCCTCAGACGCCTCGAACCCGCCGACGTCGTCTCCTTGCCAACAGTGCAGGCTGAGGGAGACGCCGGCCAGGGTCGTCAGCGCCCGATCGGTGTCCACGCCCAATGCCGCGTAACGCTCGCGGGCAAGGGCATATGCATCGGTGATCTGTTTCTCCGTGGGATAGGTTGACATGGATGCATCTCCGTATGTGGTATTGGACCGCGGACGATTTCAGATAGCGCAATCATACTCCACTTTGACCCACGCGCCAAACCGCAACGGAGCTGCGACAGACTACCACATTGAGAATAACTTGTCGGACGTGCCAGGCACCTGGGAGGGTGCCTGGCACGTGAGGCCGCGCTCGTTTTCACCTATCTGCCGGATGTGGAGTATAATGTGGAATGCTTTCACAAAGAACCGACGTTCGCGTCTGCGAGGTAAGCTATGGCCCCACGATCCCTTTTTCTAGGCATTGACGTCTCGACCACAGCCACGAAGGCGCTCCTGATCGACGAAGCCGGCTCGGTCGTCGCCAGCGCGTCCACCCCCCTGACCGTCTCAACTCCCCGTCCGCTCTGGTCGGAGCAGGACCCGGCCGACTGGTGGGAAGGGACCGCCGCCAGCATCCGCCGCGCCCTGGCCGAGGCGGGCGCCACCGGCGCCGATGTGCGCAGCGTGGGCTTGACCGGCCAGATGCACGGCCTGACGCTGCTCGACCGGCAGAATCGCGTCTTGCGGCCGGCGATCCTGTGGAATGATCAGCGCACCGGCGAAGAATGCCGGGAGATCACGGAGCGGTTTGGCTTCGAACGGCTGTTGGCGCTCACCGGCAATCAGGCGCTCACCGGCTTCACCGCGCCGAAGATCCTGTGGGTGCGCAAACACGAGCCGGAGGTCTACGCCCGCGTCGCGCACATCCTGTTGCCCAAGGATTACGTGCGTTTTCGCATGACAGGCGAGTACGCGGTGGACAAGGCCGATGCCGCGGGGATGTTGCTTTTCGATCTCAAGCGCCGCACCTGGGCGCCGGAGCTGCTCGCTGCACTGGAGATCCCCATCGAATGGCTGCCGAAGGCCTACGAAGGCCCGGAGATCACCGGCCAGGTGACGGCCGAGGCCGCGGCGCTCACCGGCTTGCGGCCCGGCACGCCGGTAGTGGCCGGCGGCGGCGATCAGGCGGCCGGCGCGGTGGGGGTGGGTGCGATCGCGCCGGGGATCGTGGCGCTGGCGCTGGGCACCTCGGGCGTGGTCTTCGCCTCCACCGCCGAACCTTACATCGAGCCGGAAGGCCGGCTGCACTCCTTCTGTCATTCGGTGCCCGACACGTGGCATCTGATGGGCGTGATGCTCTCGGCAGCCGGGTCGTTGCGCTGGTATCGCGATACGCTGGCGCCGGGCGTCTCTTTCGACGATGTGGTGGCGCCGGCCGGCGAGGTACCGGTCGGCGCGGAAGGGCTCTTCTTCCTGCCCTACCTCACCGGCGAGCGTACGCCCTATCCCGATCCGCTGGCGCGCGGGGCCTTCATCGGCCTGACGGTGCGCCACACGCAGGCGCACATGACGCGCGCGGTGCTGGAGGGGGTGGCGTTCGGCCTGCGCGATAGCCTGGAGCTGATCCGCTCGGCCGGGCCGATCGCCCAGGTGCGCGTGACGGGCGGCGGTGCGCGCAGCGCGCTCTGGCGCCAGATCCTGGCCGATGTGCTGAACGTCGAGCTGATCACCGTGAACACGACCGAGGGCGCGGCCTACGGCGCGGCGCTGTTGGCCGGCGTAGGCGCCGGCCACTGGGCCACCGTGGCCGAGAGCTGCGCGGCGACCATCCGGCCGGTCGAGCGCACCGCGCCGCTCGCGGCCCATGTGCCCGCCTATGAGCAGGCCTATGCCCATTACCGCACGCTCTATCCGGCGCTCAAGCCGCTGTTCCATGCGCTGGCCTGAAGAATAGTCATCGAACGTATCTTCTCAAAAGGTGGGGGCAGCGGGGGTCGCCCTGGCCCGCGTGGCGTAGCCACGCCTGTCCTGGCCGACAGGCCAGGGGGCGGGCAGACCCTCTTTGAGCAGGTTCGTAGGCGGTCTGCGACCGCCGTCGCCCCGGATTTTTGAGAGGATACCGTAATGTGCCTGGCACTTTGTACGTGCCCGGTACGTGGATGTGTCTCACCCTACAGGAGTTGTGCATTTCTTGCTCGCAGGGGGTCTGCGACCCATAGGCATCGAGCTAACAGGAAGATGGCGTCTTGCGCCACCTTTTCTCTCGCTCGCAGGGGGTCTGCGACCCCCGTCTGGCCGCCTGCGACGACATGTGCAGGCCGACGACGCCGGTCGCAGACCGGCTGGAAGCTGTTTCAAAGCTTAGCTTGATGCCTATGAGCTTTGCTCCTCTGTGGCCGCTCGGCTTACGTGCCGGGCACCTCCGAGGTGCCTGGCGTTTACATGGCGTTTGGATTGCGGCGCCTCGGCGTCGCTTTCATCACAAAAGTTGTCCCACAACCGGAGGCGCTTATGGACCCCATCACCTCCCTCCGCGACCACACCGCCCGGGTCATCAGGGACTTCGTCGCCAGCGGCCCATCAACCTGCGATGGCATACGCTCTAGCCGCGCAGCCGGCCTGTCTGTAGAAACGGAGTCTGAGTCCCTGGCTGAGTTCTTGCCAGACTCCTTGCTGGCGATAAGATGTTCGGGTGTTCTGTTT
>DAOTZV010000132.1:0-29909 GCA_034434235.1 Anaerolineae bacterium | reverse complement strand
GGAAGCAACAGGTGGTCGGTGACGTTCGAGATGCCCGGCGAGTTGGACCCGGATGGACTGGCGGTGGTAGGGGATTTCAACGGCTGGGATCCTGCCCGGAATCCGATGAAGCTGCGCAAGGACGGCATGTGGGCGTGCACCGTGCGTCTGATGCCCGGCACCTATCGTTTTCGCTACGTTTCGCGGCATGGCGTCTGGTACAACGACCCGGCCGCGGACGGCTATGAGCCTTCGGGGTTAGGAGAGGATAACTGCTTGTTGATTCTGACTGCCGAATAGAACGACCTCCACCGCAGAGGCGCAGAGTGCGCAGAGTTTGTTCGGAGTTTTTCTCTGCGTTCTCTGCGCCTTTGCGGTGGAGATGGCCTTTTATCGCGGTTTTCAGGTTAGCGCCGCTGCGCCTGCGCGGCAACGGCCGCGGCCGCCCGGGCCGCCGCTTCCGGATCCCCCAGGTAATAATGGCGGAGCGGCTTCAGGTCGTCGTCCAGCTCATAGACCAGCGGGATGCCGGTGGGGATGTTCAGCTCGATGATATCGCTGTCCGAGATGTTGTCCAGGTACTTCACCAGCGCCCGCAGGCTGTTGCCGTGCGCCGCGATGATCGCTCGCTTGCCCGCCTTCAGCGCCGGCGCGATCGTCTCGTGCCAGTAGGGCAGGAAGCGCGCCACCGTGTCCTTCAAACACTCGGTCAGGGGCAGCTCATCCTTCGACAGATGCGCGTAGCGCGGATCGTTGCCAGGATAGCGCGGGTCGTCGGGGGTGAGGGCCGGCGGCCGGATGTCATATGATCGGCGCCAGATGAGCACCTGCTTGTCGCCGAACTTCTCGGCCGTCTCGGCCTTGTTGAGGCCCTGGAGCGCGCCGTAGTGCCGTTCGTTGAGCCGCCAGGTGTTGTAGATGGGGATCCACATCTGGTCGAGCTCATCCAGGACGATCCACAGGGTGCGGATCGCGCGCTTCAACACCGATGTATACGCCACATCGAAGACGTAGCCGCCCTCTCGCAGCAGCTTGCCCGCCTCGTGTGCCTCGGCGATCCCCTTTTCCGAGAGATCCACATCGGTCCAGCCGGTAAAACGATTCTCTTTGTTCCAGTCGCTCTCGCCGTGGCGGAGCAACACCAGTTTGATCATCGAAAGTCCTCCGCTTTTTGATGCGCTCATTTGAGTCATTTGAGCGTCAGCAGGTAGGCGATCAGATCGTTCACCTGTTGATCGTTGAGGCTGGGTTTCGGCATCAGGCCTTTCTGAAAGCCCGCGACCACATAGGCATCCGGCTCGAGGATGGATTGCCGCAGATACTGCTCGGCCGATTGTCCGGAGACCGTGTTGCCCGCCCGGCTGGCAATGCCGGCCATGGACGGCCCGACGAGCGTCTTGCCCGGTTCAAGCGAATGGCACGTGATGCACCCCGGATTCGAGCCGATGATCTGTTGGGCAAAGAGCGCCTTGCCGGCTTCGGCATTGCCCGCGCCGCCCTTGGCGCCGCCTGCGGGCGCCTGGCTCGCCCCTCCGCCGCCGCACGCGGCCAAGATCAACGCCGCCAGGATCACTCCACTGACCACGAAGAGAGTGGTCTTCCGCATATTGTCCTCCTTATCCTGATTGAGAAATAACGTACACGACTATTATATACGGATCGGGGCTCATCTCAAAGTCAGGAGGTAGGCCACCAAATCCTCGATCTCTGTCTGGCCGAGCCGCTCGAGATAATCGGGCGGCATCTGGCCGGCCCGATATCCTGAGCCGATCCCCGGCCTCCGGCGCAACGAGAGGCGGGCCAGAGGAGGCGGTCGCCGTTGCCGTCGGATGCTCTAGCGGCGCACCGATTCGGTGCCGCACAAAGATCTCCGCGCGCGCTTTATGTTCCGGGTAAGGTTGAAAAGGCACGTGGCTTAAGAAGATCGCGCCGGCCATGGCCGCCGCCAGCACACCGCCGAGCGGCAACAGACGTCGCCAGTTGGCGCGGGTGCCCCGAAAATCATAGGCCGAAGCCGGGAACCGCGACGCGTCTGAGCCGTGCCCGGCGTGGACTAACCTCTCCAGGCTGCGTGCTAAGCTTCCGGGGGCCAGCCATGCCGTCGTCACGGCCGCGTTTTCCAGCGCCGGACTGGCCCGCGGCGGCCGGCGACGTTCCAGCCGGGCCTGCATGATGGCATTTCCTTGCGGGCGACCGCTTCGTAGGAAGCCACGAAGCCGAACTGAAAAAACATCGTCAGGTAGACGCCGGTGGCGGCCACCAGGAGCAACAGAAAGACGGCGATGGGGCCGGTGTGATAGAGGGGGTTGAATTGTGGTTCCCGAACCAACCGCTGGAGCGGTCGCTCCAGCGTCAGGGTTGCGCGTTCTAACAAGGTCAAGAAGCGTTCGAGCCGGCGGCCCCGGCGCAGCGTCTCGCTTGCGGCAAAGCTCGGTCCGGATGACACAATCACCCCCTCATCGCCTGAGCCGTCGCCTACCAGACCTTGAACCCGGGCGAGGTCAGATTCATATTGCCGATCTGGCTCACGAGCTGAGGGCCATAGGACAGGATGATCAGCGCGACGGTGGCGAGCAACCACGGCGCCCAACGGTCGAGCCAGGCGGGCGTGCTCTGCGGGTCATAGAGCGCCTGCGCCACGGGCACGGTGGGCACATCGGCCGGGTCGGCTTTCTTGCCCGCCAGCGTGCCGATGATGACCGCCATAAACAGATACAGGGCAACGAACAGGATCGCCCCTCCGACGCCGGTCTGGATCAGGCGGCTATTCCACTCCGGCGGCACATAGGGCGCCATGCCGAGCGGGGTGCGTCGCGGCGCGCCGAGCAACCCCAAGGTGTGCATGCCGTTGGAGAAGATGATCATGCCGACGAACCAAAGCCAGGTCTGGGCTGCGGCGAGTTTGGGGCGCCACAGCTTCTTGCCGGTCAGATGCGGCACCAGCCAATAGGAAATGCCCATGAACGAGAGGGTCACCGCGGTCGCCACGGTCAGATGCAGGTGGCCGGGCACCCAGGCGGTATTGTGAACCACCAGGTTGACGTTGTACGAGGCGTTGATGATGCCGCCGATGCCGCCGAACAGGAACAGGATGCCGGCCAGCAATTGCGCACTGACTGATGGATCGCCCCAGGGCAGGGCCGCGATCCAGTTGAGGAGACCTTTGCCGCCGCGTTGGCGGCCCGCATGTTCCAGGGAGGCGATCACCGTGAAGGCCGTCATCAGCGAAGGGAACGCGACCGAATAGGTGAGCACTGCATGGATCCACTTCCAGGCAGGCGGCACGCCCGGATCCACGTACTGATGATGGAAGCCCAGCGGCACCGAGAGCACCAGGAAGAGCCAAAAAGCCAGCCGTGCCAGCGCGTCGCTGAACAGGCGGCCGCCTGCCTGGCGGGGCAACATGCCATACCACGAAACATAGGCCGGCAAGAGCCAGAAGTAGACCAGCGGATGGCCGGTGAACCAGAAGTAGGTGCGGGCAAGCTGGGCATCCACGCCGGGCAACAGGCCGAGCGACCACGGCAGGAGCATGGTGAGGATCTCGGCCGCCACGCCCAGGGTCGCGATCTGCCACATGACCATCGTGATCAGGCTGCCGAACGCGATGAAGGGCGTGCGCACGCCTGGGTTCTCTTTGCGCCAGCGGTAATAGGTGAGATAGAAGCCATATCCTTCGATCCAGCTGCCGACCACCACCAGCGTCAGGCCCAGATAGAAGAGCCAGCTTGCTCGCATCGGCGGATAGAAGGTGTAGAGCACCGAGGCCTCGTTCAGCAGGGTGGGCACGGCGGTCACCACCAGGCCCACGGCCATCACGATGAAGCCCGCCCAGTTCAGCCGCGGCAGCTCAAGCCGACGCTTCAGGCCGTAGGATATGGTGAGCGAGAAGAAGCCGGTGATGAAGAAGGTGGTGAAGACCAGGGCGTTCAGGACGCCATGCAACGTGAGGCCCTGATAATAGGATTTGAACAACGGCGCGAGCAACGGATAGAGGTCTACGCCGGCGTATTCGAAGCTTTGCAGCGGGCCGAAAAGGCCGCCGATGGAGAGCGCGATCAGGGCCACCAGGACATGCAGGCCGATGAACCGCTTGTCGGCGGCCGGAATGACATAGGGGATCTCTTGAGCCGGCGCCTCAGCCGCTATGGCCGCGCGCAGCCCACCTCGAGCAACAGTCGTGGCAGTCATGATAATCTCCTCACTTCGGCGTCACGATCACTTTGCCGAACATGGCCGCATGGCCCAGGCCGCAGTACTCGTGACAGATGAAGGTGTACTCGCCGGGCCGGTCCAGCTTTGCAGTTAACCTGGAGATCTGGCCAGGGACGACCTGCATGTTGACATTGGTGCCTTCCAGGTGGAAGCCGTGTTGGATGTCTTTGCTGGTGACATAGAAGGTGATCGTCGAGCCGGCCGGCACGGTGATCTCCCGCGGGTTGAACGCCCAGATCTGCGACATGATGTAGGCCTCGTATTTGCCGGGGGCCAGTTCGCGCAGGCCGGGATTGGCGAAGGGGCCTTCCTTGTCTACGGTTTGCGGGTTGACGCGGGCGACCGGCGCCGGTACGGCGATCCCCCCTGCCAGCGCGGCCAGGGTGATCGCCAGCACGAAGATCACCAACAAGGCCACGCTGATGATGATCCAGGTGCGTTCATACGGATGAAGATGCATCCCGGCGCCGGTCGTGGATTGAAGCAACGATTTGTTCGCGGTCATAGGGTCACTCCTCGGGATAACAAAATCAGATAGACCGAGCCCCATAAGACGATCAGCAGGAGAACGAAGATCAGCACGATGACCAGGGTGCCCCTCGGCTGAAAGGATTCTGCGTCGCCGATGGGTGCATCTGAGGTTTTAGTAGGTTTTCTCTGAACCATGCCCTTTCTCCTATCACCTTACTTGAGTAGATGGATCAAGTCGCTGGCAATGTCTTCGCCCGGGGTTCCAAACGGGAACACCAGGCGTAGATATCCATCCCGATCTATGACCGCGACGGTGGCGGTATGGTCTACCAGATAGCCGGTGGCCGCGGTGCCTTCATGTTTCGCAAAATAGATGCCGAGCGGCGTAGCGGCGGCGGCGATCTCGGCGGCCGTGCCGCTCAGGCCGAGGAAGCGCGCGTCGAAGTGGGCCAGGTAGCGCGCCAGGATCTCGGGCGTGTCGCGCTCCGGATCTACTGTGATCATGATCACCTGGACCTGATCGGCGCGCCGGCCCACTCGTTGCAACGCCCGCGCCAGTTCCGCCAGCGTCGTCGGGCAGACATCCGGGCAGTAGGTGTAGCCGAAATAGAGCACGGTCACCTTGCCCCGAAAGTCGCTGAGCCGCACCGGACGGCCCTCCGGACCGGTGAGCGCAAAGTCGGCGACCGGGGTGGCCGGCTCCAACAGGAGGCCGTGATAGCGGTAGGGCCAAAGGCGGACGACCAGCCAGGCGGCCGATCCCAGCCCGATCACGACCATCAACCCGATCAGGAGCAGACGAAGTCGCAAGGATATATCAATGCGCATAGCACAGGAAGAAGTGGGCGGCTTCGTAAGCCAGCCGATTCACCCCTTGGTCGTTGCGGATTTCGCTCTGCAACACTGCGATCTGGCGCCGGATGGTGGCCACGTCGAGGTTTTGCGTTCGGCCGCGATAGTCGCCGCGGATGATGCCCAGCGCATCCACCAAGACGATGGCCGGCTCAAAGGCGTATTCGCCGTCTGGGCCGGCCGCGTAGTACACCTCGAAGCCGGCGCCGATCGTTTGTTTCAGGCCGGCCGGATCTCCGCTTACCATCCACCAGCGCGCCGGGTCGGCTCCGCGCGCCTGCGCGAAGGCTTGCAGAGTCTCCGGCGAGAGGGGTTCGCTGTCGAACAGCATCGTCACCAGACGCAGCGGCGTTTCGTCGGCCGAAAGCGCACGAGCATATTCCTGCATCGCCCGCATGATGGCGTCGGTCGGCTCGCACGCCGCGGCGCAGCGCAGCGGACGGAAGGTGTAGAGGACCACCTGCCCGCGCAGGTCTTCATTGGTCAGGCGTCGGCCGGCCTGATCGGTGACGCGAAAGGCCGGTGCCGGGCGGATCCGCGGCAAGACCTGGATCGGCTGCAGCGTGGCAAAGGCGAACACGCTCAATGCCAGAACCGCCGGGAGGATGAATAACAGCCACCGCCGGGGGACCGTCAGTTGGTGATCGGCTGCGCCAAGCGCTGCGGCTTTCATGGACAGCTCTCTCCTGGTTGTGCAACCGAGGCCATCGGCCGGGAAATGATCCTCACATTATTATAGTTTATTGGCTTGTAAATAGCAAAAATGCTGTGCGCACAAACTGCTCAGATGACTGTTCGCGTGGTTGTCGTTTTTTGTGTTACAATGGGGTTCAGCTCATGATGAGGAGGACGTTTCCATGACAGAGAAGCGCAAAGGTCCACGTCTGGCGACTTCCAAAGACGGCCAGCTTGTGACGTTTCGCGGCCGGCCGATCTTGCCGATCATGTCCATTGACGAAGGGGAGGAGCTCGTCGGGGTGTGGGTGACGCCCGATGTGCCCGGGGTGGGCTTCTACAAGCTGATCGCCAAGCGCCTGGTGGATGGCCGTTGTGAGTGGGTGCATTTCACCCAGCGCGCCAACGGCACGAAAGATAAGTTTTACCGCGGCACGCTCGAGAAGGAGAGCGATATAACCAGGGTGATCTCCGCGATCAACAAGGCCCTGGCAACGGCCTATGGCCCGGAGATCCGTCTGTGGCCGGCGAACGACATGGATATCCACTTTGTGGATGGCGTCGTATCCGGCGAGGAACCCGATCGTCTTCAGTGAGGAGCATCTCGTGGCTTTCGTTCCCGCTCATCGCTCTTCGCTTCAACATGGGCTGCGCCGCGCGCTCGATTGGCTGTTGGAGCTCCACAAGCCGGTGCCCGAGCGCGACGCCGACGAGATCGCGGCCGAGGTCGAACGCAATTACCGCTGGAACTTCGCGGTCAACCTGTTGGACGGCGCTTTCTTCTGGTTCGGCGCCAGTTTCATGTCCACCTCTACGATCCTGCCGCTTTTCATCAGTAAGCTGACCCCCAGCCCGTTGGCGATCGGCCTGCTGGCGGTCTTCTCGCAAGCTTCCTGGTTTCTTCCGCAGATCTTTACCGCCAACGCTGTGGAACGACTGGCGCGCAAGAAGGCCGTGGTGGTCAACCTGGGCCTCTTCCTGGAGCGCCTTCCGGTCTGGGGATTGGTGCTGGCGGCGATCGTGGCCGCATATAGTCCGTCCCTGGCGCTCGCGATCTTTTTCGTTTGCTTCGCCTGGCACGGTCTGGGCGCGGGCGCGCTCGGCACGGCCTGGCAAGATCTGATCGCACGCATGTTCCCGGTGGAGCGCCGCGGCCGGTTCCTCGGCCTGACGAACTTCGTCGGTTCGGGCACGGGGGCCATCGGGGCCATTGCCAGTACATGGCTGTTGCAAAACCTGGCCTACCCCACCAACTTCACGGTTCTGTTTTTGATCGCCGCCACTGCGATCCTGATCAGTTGGTTCTGGCTTGCGCTGGCGCGCGAGCCGGTCCAGAAGGCCGCGTCGTCCGCCACCAGCATTGCGGAGTACCTGGCCGGCCTGCCCGAGCTGTTGCGCCGCGATCATAACTTTCGCCGCTTCCTGGTAGCCCGCGTGCTGATGGCGTTCGCCGGCATGGGCAGCGGTTTCGTCACCGTCTCGGCCCTCAAGCGCTGGCACGTGCCCGATAGCACGGCCGGGTTGTATACCATCGCCTTCCTCGTTGGCCAGACGTTCGGCTATATCGCGTTCGGTTTCCTGGCCGATCGGCGCGGGCACAAGCTGGCGTTGGAGCTGGCGATCCTGGCTTCGACGATCGGCTTCGCGTGCACCTGGCTGGCGCCCGGGCCGGAATGGTACTTCGCGGCTTTCGTGTTGTTCGGCATCGGCTCCAGCGCGGTGGTCGGCTCGGCCATGCTGGTGGTGATGGAGTTCTGCGCGCCGGAACGCCGGCCCACTTACATCGGCATCACCAGCACCAGCGTGGGGATGGTGGGCTTGGTGGCGCCGCTGATCGGCGCGGGGCTGGCGAGCATCAGCTACGAGGGGCTGTTTGCCGTCTGCGTGGGGATCGATCTGGCGGCCTTCGGGCTGATGCGCTGGTGGGTGCGCGAGCCAAGGTGGAAAGCCCTATCCACCACATCTTGACCAACAAACGACCGCCGCATACTGTCCTGGGAATGGGCCGCAGATGAACGCGGATGAACACGGATAGAGGATGGAATCTGGGTTCGAATGGGCCGCGGATGAACGCGGATGAACACAGATAATAAGGATGAAATGTGTGTCCCTCCGTGTTCATCTGCGGCTTAGGCTTTCGGGCGTTATGGCGTCGAGCGCCGCATGGGCGATTATGAGGTCAGCGGCAGGCGCACCGGCTGGCCGGTTGCGGCCGAACGGTAGGCCGCCAGGGTGATCTCCAGCGCCTTGTAGCCGTCGTAGCCGGTGACGGCCGGTCGGCGGCCCTCCCGGATGGCAGCCACGAACTCGGCCACCATGGCCATGTCGGCATCCGAACCCCAGAAGAGCAGTTGCGCCTTGCCCACGTGATCCCCGTGCGCGGTGATGTTCTGTCGGAACGCATCCACCGTGATCACTCCCTGCTCGCCGACCAGCTCCAGCGTCACGCCGCCCCACGTTTGATGCACGAGCGGCCGGCTCCAGCTACAATCCAGGCTGGCGAAGACGCCGTTGGCGAAGGTCATCAGGATCAGGCCGCCGGTATCTACCGTCACGGTGTCGGCGTGGATGATCCGATTGCCCTGGGCGTACACTTCCACCACCTCGCTCTGCAGATACCAGCGCAGCAGGTCGGCCACGTGGACGGTGTGATCCATCATCGCGCCGCCGCCGGCCAGTTCCCTGTCCACGAACCAGGGCCGGCTGCGGCCGGGCATGGTGCCCTGGTTGGTGGTGTTGCACGCGTAGACCTGGCCCAGGCCGCCTTTGTCGAGCAGCGCCTTCACCTCGCGCACCGGCGCGTTGAACCGCATGGGGAAGGCGGTCATCAGGATCACGCCGGCCCGCTCGCAGGCGGCCAACATGGCCTGGCCGTCGGCGAGGGTGGTGGCCAGCGGCTTTTCGCACAGGACATGGGCGCCGGCCGCGGCGGCCAGCTCGGTGAGCCGGCGATGTCGCGCGTTTTCGGCGCAAATGATCACCCCGTCGGGCCGGTCGGCCAACAGGGCTTCGTAGGAGGGATAGAAGCGCGTGGCGTGGCGCCGCGCGAATTCCGCGCCGCGCGCGGCGTCGTCATCCGCAATGCCGAGCAGCTCGACATCGGGCAGTGCGGTCACGCAGCGGACATACGATTCGGCGTGCATGTGGGCGAAGCTGAAAATGCCGATCTTCATCGCGATGCCTCCTCGGCCGTAACCGGCGTGATCTCGACGGCCCGGCCGGTCTGTGCCGATTCGATGGCTGCCAGCGCGATCTGCAGCGCGGCCAACCCGTCGGTCGCGCTGATCCGCGCCGGCGCGTCCTCGGCGATGGCCCGATAAAAGGCCTTGATCTCGGTGACGTACTGGCTCTCGAGCAGCGGGTTGGCCGGCAGCGGCACCTCGGGGATGTCCTGTCTGGCCTGTTGATGCCGCAGAAACTGGATCGGCGTGGCGGCCGCCGAGTCGAAGGTGAGCAGGCCTTCCGATCCGGCGATTTCGAACGCGGTGTAGAAGGTGGGCGGGTAGGCCCACGAGCCTTCCACGTGGGTGATCGCGCCGCTGGCATGCGTCAGGATGGCCAGGGCGTGATCCACGCCGGCTTCGGGCCGCAAGGCGTTCAACGAGCGGGCGTAGACGCGGATCACGTCGCCCGCCACCCAGCGCGCGATGTCGAAGTCGTGGATCATCAGGTCGAGGATCGGGCCGCCCGAACGGCCGTAGTCCAGGAACCAGTTGTCCTCTTTGAGCCGCGGCTGCGAGACGCAGCGCGCAAAGCGCAATACGGCCGGCCGGCCCACCAGGCCGTCGTCCACGGCTTTCTTGGCTCGCTCGTATTCGGGGAAGAAGCGCACGACGTGGCCGACCAGCAACTTGACGCCGGCCGCACGGCAGGCGGCCACCATCGCGCGGCCCTGCTCCAGCGTGCGCGCCAACGGCTTTTCGCAGACGACATGTTTGCCGGCCCGCGCCGCCGCCATGACGATCTCGTAGTGTACGTCGGTCGGGGTGGTGCAACTGATGACGTCCACATCTGCCAGCAGCGCTTCCAGGCTGGCGTAGGCCCGGCCGCCGTATGCGACGGCGTACCGTTCGGCCCGCTCCGGCCGAAGGTCCAGGTAGCCGACGACCTGGGCCGGGGTGGTTTTCCAGGCGGTCGTGTGCACCCGGCCCATGTTGCCGGCGCCGACAATGCCGACCCTCATGGTTATCCTCCTCTCGTAGGGCAAAGATGATGGTCCGATTATGCCATAGAAACGCGCGAGCGGGAAATGCGCCGCTATTTCGTGTCGGGACGGTTTCGGGCGATTGAAATCGCGGCTAAGGGGCGCCCTGCGCCGGGGCACCCACCTGCGTGGGTGCGGGTCGTCGGCGGAGGCCGACGGCCAGCCGCAGGCTCGTTAGCCGCGACCTCGGTCGCCCCTCAACTGGATCGAATTGCAAAATTCGCGCGCCAAACCTGATAGTACTCATAGTTGCTTTCGGCAGGGTGCGCTATGATACACGACGTCAGGTCGCGAAATGTGTCCTGGTCGCCGATAGGGGCAATCATATCGTGTGGCAGGAGAGCAATGTGGCTGAGCCCGAACTGAACGCAGTGGTGACCCTCCGCGATGAGATCTCTCCCTGGCTGATGATCCTGCGCGTCGTGCCCGACGGGTGGGTATTGCCGGACTTTGTCCCCGGCCAGTTTGCCGTGCTTGGCCTGCCGGGATCGGCCCCGCGCTGCGCCCTGGCCGAACCCGATGAGCAGCCGGTCGCCCCGCATAAGTTGATTCGCCGCGCTTATTCGATCGCTTCCTCCTCGTTGACCCGCCAGTATCTGGAGTTCTACGTGGCGCTGGTGACCACGGGCGCGCTCACCCCGCGCCTTTTCGCGTTGAAGATCGGCGACCGGATCTGGCTGAGCCCCAAGTTTACCGGCATGTTCACCCTCGATCAGGTGCCGGCCGGCAAACATATCGTGATGATCGCCACCGGCACCGGCCTGGCGCCCTACATGAGCATGCTCAGCACGCATCTGATGTGCGGCGGCGCGCAGCGGATGGCGGTGTTGCACGGCGCGCGGCATTCGTGGGACCTGGGCTACCGCTCGCAACTGATGACCCTGCAACATCTCTGCGCCAATTTCACCTACATTCCTGTCATCAGCCGGCCGCAGGACGAGCCGATCCCCTGGCAGGGGGCCACCGGTTACGTGCAAAGCCTGTGGACCGGCGGCGCGCTCGACCGGGCCTGGGGCTTCCACCCCACACCGGCCGACACGCATGTCTTCCTGTGCGGTAGCCCCGCCATGATCGACGAGATGTCGGCCCTGCTGGGCCGCGAAGGCTTCAAAGAACATACCAGGAAGCAACCTGGTGAAATCCACGTCGAGCGCTATTGGTGAACGCCTGGCGGCATTCCATATGCAAAGGAGGTCTCTTTCATGCCTGTCAACGTCGAAATTCCTGTAGAAAAGTGGTCGGGCAGCGTCCGCACGGTTAAGCTCGGCGCCACCCCCGCGGAAGGCGGCACGCGCAGCCGCAGTGTAACCATCGGCGGCGCCAACACCCTGCCTTTCCTCGCTTTCGAGGGGAAGGTGCCCAATCCGCCGTGCGTGGCCGTGGAGGTGCGCGCCGTTGATCCGTCGGCAGATTGGCCCGCGCCTTTGGTCAAGGCGTGGGGATCGGTGTTGGGCGACCTGGCGGCCTGGACCAAGGCGGCCGAGGCGGCTGGCGCCGATCTCATCGTGTTGCAGTTGACGCAGACCGACCATGCCGGCGAGCGGATGAACGGCCCCAAGGCGCGCGCCGCGCTGCGCACCGTGCTCCAGGCTACCGGCCTGCCGATCATCGTGTTCGGCGCGGGCCAGGCCGAGTTGGACAACGAGATGTTGGTTGCCGTGGCCGAAGAAGGCGCCGGCGAAAGGCTGGTGTTGGGTCCCTGCGAGGAGAAGAACTACCGCACGATCGTCGCGGCCGCGCTGGCGAACGGCCACCTGGTCACCGCGAAGACGCCGATGGACGTCAACCTCTCCAAGCAGTTGACCGTGCTCGTGCACGACATGGGCATGCCGCTCGATCGCATCATCACCGACCCGACCACGGGCGGGCTGGGCTATGGCATCGAGTACGGCTATAGCGTCATGGAGCGCCTGCGGCTGGCGGCTTTGCAGGGCGACAACATGACGCAGCAGCCGATGATCGTCACCCCCGGCGAAGAGGCATGGCGCACCAAAGAGGCGCGCGCCGGCGAAGGCGTGCCGGCCGCCTGGGGCGATTGGGAGGAACGGGCCATCAACTGGGAGGCCATGACCGCGGCCGCGCTGATCGAATCGGGCGCGGAGATCGTCGTCATGCGCCACCCGGTCGCCGTGGCGCGCGTGAAGCAGATGATCGCAGAGCTGATGAAGGCATAACGCGCAACGCATTTCGTATCTGCACAGGACGCGTGAGCTGTCTGTACATTAGACCATCCTTGAGGAGGACCCATGGCCCTTTCTGGTCTCGATATCTACAAGCTGCTTCCCGGCGGAGTCAAGCCGCCGCATCCGAAGGCCAACTGCAAGGAGTGCGGATTTCCCACCTGTCTCGCCTTTGCCATGAAGCTGGCGGCCAAACAGGCCGAGCTATCTGCCTGCAAATACGTGAGCGACGAGGCCAAGGCCAAGCTGTCGGCTGCGGCCGCGCCGCCCATCCGCCTCATCACCCTCAGCGCGGACGGCCGCAAGATCGAGGTCGGCAACGAGACGGTGCTGTTCCGCCACGAGAAGACCTTCTACCATCCGACTGCCGTGCTGGTGCGCGTGCCCGACACGTTGCCCGCCGCCGAGATCGCGGCGCTGGCGAAGGCCGTGGCCGATTACAAAGTGGATTACGTGGGCATGTCGCTTCGGCTGGACGGCCTGGCGATCGAGGCGACCTCGGGCAACGCGGGGCAGTTCGCCGAGGCCGTCGCAGCGGCTCGCGGCGCCTGCACCCTGCCCCTGGTGCTCGTCAGCGAGGTCCCCGCCGTGATCTCGGCCGGCCTGGCCAAGACCGCCGGCATCACGCCGCTGATCTGCGCGGCCACGGAAGCCAACTGGGAGGAAATGGCCAAACTCGCCAAGGCCGCCAAGGCGCCGTTGGTCGTGCGCGCGGATTCGCTTGCCGGCCTGGCCGAGCTGACCCAGAAATTGGCCGCGGCCGGCGTGGAAGACCTGGTGCTCGATCCGGCCGTGCGTGGCTTTGCCGGCTCGCTCCAGGCGTTGACCCAGTTGCGCCGGCTGGCGTTGAAGAAGAACTTCCGGCCGCTCGGCTACCCGATCATCGCCTTCCCGTACCTGGGCGCGGCCGACCCGGGTCTGGAGACCCTGTTGGCCGGCCAACAGATCGCCAAGTACGCGGGCTTCGTCGTGTTGGGACGCTTCAATCCGGCCGATGTGTATCCGTTGTTGGTGTTGCGCGCCAACCTCTTCACCGACCCGCAGAAGCCGATCCAGGTGGAGCCGGGCATCTATCCGATCAACAAGCCGGGCCCCGATGCGCCGGTGCTGGTGACGACCAACTTCTCCATCACCTACTTCGCGGTGGCCAACGAGATGGAGTCTTCGGGCCTGCCGGCGTGGCTGCTGGTGGCCGATGCCGAAGGGATGAGCGTGTTGACGGCCTGGGCCGCGGGCAAGTTCGACGCCGAGAAGATCGCCAAGACGGTGAAGGGCACCGGCGTGGCCGAGAAGGTGAACCATCGCAAGGTGGTCATCCCCGGCCATGTGGCGGTGCTCATGGGCGAACTGGAAGAGGAGCTGCCCGGCTGGCAGATCAAGGTGGGGCCGCGCGAGGCGGTGGATCTACCGCGGTATCTGAAGACCGCGTGGTGAGGGCAACCGGGGTCGCCGGCCACCGAGGCTTTTCCCCTAAGGAGTCTGGTCCATGTATGAAATCCTCGAAAAGCATCGGCTCAGCGATGCGATCGTGCTGATGGTGGTGGCCGCGCCGCACGTGGCGCGCAAGGCCAGGGCCGGGCAGTTCGTCATCGTGATCGCCGATGAACAGGGCGAACGCATCCCCCTGACGATCGCCGACCACGATCCCCAGGCCGGCACGATCACCCTGGTCATTCAGGAGATCGGTAAATCCACGAAGCAGATGGGCCAGATGGAGCCGGGCCAGGGATTCTACGCGGTGGCCGGGCCGTTGGGCCACCCGACCGAGATCGCGACCTACGGCACCGTGATCTGTGTGGCGGGCGGCGTGGGCATCGCGCCCATGTACCCGATTGCGCGCGCTTTGAAGGAAGCCGGCAACTACGTCATCTCGATCATCGGCGCGCGCAACCGGGGGTTGCTCTTCTGGGAAGACAGGATGCGCTCCGTCTCCGATGAGCTGATCGTGTGCACCGACGATGGCTCGTATGGCCGCAAAGGGGTGGTCACCGTGCCGTTGCAAGAGCTGCTGGAGGCGCGGCGCGGCGAGATCAAGAAGGTGTGGGCCATCGGCCCGACCATCATGATGAAGTTCGTCTCGCTGACGACCAAACCTTTCGGCGTCGAGACCATCGTGAGCCTGAACACCATCATGATAGACGGCACCGGCATGTGCGGCGGCTGCCGCGTTCCGATGCTCGAAGGCGCGCAGTTCGTCTGCGTGGACGGCCCCGAGTTTGATGGTCATCTGGTGGACTGGAACGGCCTGCTTTCTCGCATGCAGTTTTATCG
The DNA here is from genome assembly GCA_034434235.1 of Anaerolineae bacterium. GTDB lineage: Bacteria > Chloroflexota > Anaerolineae > CG2-30-64-16 > CG2-30-64-16 > CAKZKT01. Next base: position 15,062 of record DAOTZV010000132.1, on the reverse strand, counting down.
GGACGAAGAACTGCTCGCGGTGGAGCGTTGGGAGCATCTACGGGAGACTCCCTCGCACGAGTGCCGGCTGGAAAAGATGATTGCATAGAGGGACGCATGGCCGAGCTTACGAATCGCCAACGGATGACCATTCCCCGCCAGGAGATGCCGACGCAGCCGCCCGAGGTGCGCATCGGCAACTTCGACGAGGTGGCATTGGGTTATACCTGGGAGCTGGCCCTTCGGGAGGCCGAGCGTTGTCTGCAATGCGCCAAGCCGCACTGCGTCGAAGGCTGTCCGGTCGGCGTACAGATCCCGCAGTTCATCAAGGCGCTGCGCAACGGCGACCTGCCCGGCGCGGTGCGCGCCATGAAGGAGAAGAACAATCTGCCGGCCATCTGCGGCCGGGTATGTCCGCAGGAGACGCAGTGCGAGGCCAACTGCGTGCTCGCCAAGAAGGGCCAGGCGGTGGCGATCGGCCGGCTGGAGCGCTTCGTCGGCGACTTCGAGCTGCGCGAGCATACCGCCGCGCCGCAACCCGCGCCGCCCACCGGCCGCAAGGTGGCCGTGGTCGGCTCCGGGCCGGCCGGCCTGACCTGCGCGGTGGACCTGGCCCGGCTGGGCCACAAGGTGGTCATCTTCGAGTCGTTGCATCTGCCCGGCGGCGTGCTGATCTACGGCATCCCCGAGTTCCGCCTGCCGAAGAGCATCATCCGGGCCGAGATCGAGTTCGCGACGAGCTGCCTGGGCATCGAGATCCGCACCGATCACGTGATCGGCAACACCTACACCCTGGATGAGCTGCTGGCCGAATACGACGCGGTCTTCCTGGGCACCGGCGCCGGCCTGCCCGCCTTCATGCGCATCCCCGGCATCAATTTCAACGGCGTGATGTCGGCCAACGAATTCTTGACCCGGGTCAACCTGATGAAGGGCTACCGGTTCCCGGAGTACGACACGCCGGTCAAGGTGGGCCGCCGCGTGGCCGTGATCGGCGCGGGGAACGTGGCCATGGATGCCGCCCGCAGCGCGCTGCGCCTGCAGGTGATGCAGGCCGCCAGAGAGCGGGCCGCGGGCATCACGCCGGCCGATCACGAGGTCCACATCGTCTATCGTCGTTCCCGGCACGAGGTGCCCGCGCGCGAGGAAGAGTTTCATCATGCCGAAGAGGAAGGGGTCATCTTCGACTTCCTGACCAATCCCGTGGAGATCCTCGGCGACGAGAAGGGCACGGTGCGGGGCATGGTGTGCATCCGCATGGAACTGGGCGAACCGGATGCTTCCGGCCGGCGTTCGCCCGTGCCCATCCCCGGCTCCGAGTTCGAGATGGCCGTGGACACGGTGATCTTCGCGCTGGGCACCAGCCCCAACCCGATCGTCTTCAACAACGCGCCCGGCCTGGTGCGCACCCGCCATGGAACCGTGGTCGCCGATCCCGAAACCGGCCGCACGCAGATGCCGCGGGTGTGGGCCGGCGGCGATGTCGTCACCGGCGCGGCGACCGTTATCAGCGCCATGGGCGCGGGCAAGCGCGCCGCAGCCGATATACATAAGTTTTTAACCGAAGAGATGTGAAGCGGAGTTGAGACACTGGCTACCTGTACTGTACACTTCGAGCCAGGCGATAAAACAGTCGTCGTGCCGACCGGCATGATGATTGCCGAGGCCGCGCGGCTCGCCGGCATCGAGCTGAACCAGCCGTGCGGCGGACAGGGGCGTTGCGGCCGCTGCGCGGTCGTCGTGGACGAGGCGCGCTCGGCCGTGCGCCGGCGCTCGACCATGCGCCTCACGGCGGCCGATGTGGCGGCCGGCTACGCGCTCGCCTGTCAGACCACCCTCGAAGGGGATGCGTGGATCACGGTACCGCCGCAACAGACGATCGAGCGCCGGCTGACCACCCACAAGGTGGCTGCGCGCGTCGAGGTGCCGTTCGACTATGACCCGCGGCGCCATCAGCCGATCCAGCGCTACTACCTGCGCCTCGATCCGCCCGACCTGGCCGACCAGACCGACGACTGGTCGCGCGTGGCGCGCGAGCTGGCCCGCTTCGGGGTCGAGAACCCCCAGGTCTCGCTGGAGCTGTTGCGCGAGATGCCGCTCATCCTGCGCGGCCTCCGCGAGGAAGCGGCCGATGCCCGGCCCGCGCCGGCCGACGCGGAGCCGGCCGACATCTGGCACGCCGCGGCCGAGCCGTGGCAGGTGACCGCGGTCGTGGCGCTGGATTCCTGGGATCGGCCGAACGGCCCGCCTCAGTTGCTGGCGCTTCTCCCCGGCGATCACACCGACCGCAACCTGGCCGCGGCCGTGGATATCGGCACGACCACGGTGACGGTCTGGCTGGTGGACCTGGAAAGCGGCGAGGTGCTGGCGCAGGCGAGCGATTACAACGGCCAGATCGCCCGCGGGGAAGACGTGATCTCCCGCATCATCTATGCCAAAAAGCCGGGCCACCTGGCCGAGCTGCAAAGCCTGGTCGTCGGCACCATCAACCGGCTGCTTCAGGCGGTTTGCCGGCAGGTGCACGCCGACCCGCAGGAGATCATGAAGCTGACGGTGGCCGGCAACACGACCATGATCCACCTCTTCCTGGCCATCCCGCCGGAATCCATCCGCCTGATGCCGTTCATCCCGGTCATCAATCATCCGCCGACCGTCAAGGCCGGCGAGCTGGGGCTGATCGTGCATCCGCAGGCGCAGGTGGATTGCCTGCCGGGAGTGGCGAGCTACGTGGGCGCGGACATCAGCGCGGGGGTCCTCAGCACGCGCATGGACGAGGCGGCCGATCTGACCCTGTTCATTGACGTGGGCACGAACGGCGAGACGGTGCTGGGCAACGCCGACTGGCTGATCACCTGCGCGTGCTCGGCCGGGCCGGCGTTCGAGGGCGCGGGGGTCGAGCACGGCATGCGCGCCACGGTCGGCGCCATCGAAGAGGTGTGGATCAACCAGGAGACGCTGGAGCCGACCTATCGCGTGATCGGCCGCGAGGGCGAAAAGCCGCGCGGCATCTGCGGCTCGGGACTGCTTTCGCTGTTGGCCGAGATGTTCATCACCGGCGTGGTGGACAAGGCCGGCAACCTCCAGGTGGGCCGTTCCCCGCGCATCCGCGAGGGCCAACACGGCCCGGAGTACGTGGTCGCCTGGGCCAACGAGACGGCGACCGGCGAGGACATCGTCATCACGAAGGTGGATATAGACAACCTGATGCGGGCCAAGGCGGCCATCTACGCCGGCTTCACCGTCATGGCGCAAAGCGTCGGCGTGGACCTGGCCGATGTGTCCACCATGTTGATCGGCGGCTCCTTCGGCCAGTACATCAACGTCGAGAAGGCGGTGCAGATCGGCCTGTTGCCCGACCTGCCCGCGCCGCCGGGCAGCGCCTCGCCGTGGGACCGCTTCAAGTTCATGGGCAACACGGCGATCCGGGGCGCCTACATGGCGCTCTTGCGTCGCGATGTGCGCGCCCACCTGACCGACGTGGCGCGCATGATGACCTATCTGGAGCTGTCGGCGGACAACACTTTCTACGACGCTTTTATGTCCGCGCTGTTTTTGCCCCACACCGACCTGAGGCGATTCCCGACGGTGGAGGCAGCTTTACGGAAGTGAGCGCACGACAGGGGGAAATATGACCGCAGAAACATTGACTGTGGAGCAACTGGCCAGCTATCGCCACCTGATCACCCTTCCCGACGGGATGCGGGTGTTGCTTCGTCCTCTCGTGCCCAAGGATCGCGACGCGCTGGTGGCGCTCTTTGCGGGCCTGCCGCCGAGCGAGACCCAGTTCTTCCGCAGCAACGTCGCCGACCCGAAAGTGGTAGCGGCATGGGCCGAGAAGCCGGATTATACGAGCGTCTTCCCGCTGGTGGCCGTGGTCGGCGATCGCATCGTGGGCAATTCAACCCTGCACCTGGGCAAGGGCTATACCCGGCACGTGGCGCAGATCCGCATCTTCCTGCTGAAAGAGTACCGGCGCCACGGCATCGGCACGGCCATGATCCGCGCCCAGGTCGAGATCGCGCGCAAGCTCGGCCTCCACCAGGTGATCGCCGAGGTGGTCGAGAGCCAGCCGCAGGTGATCCATGCCTTCGAGCGCCTCGGCTTCGAGCGCCAATGCGTCTGGAAAGACATGTTCATGACGCCGGAAGGCGAAACTCTGGACATGGTGGTGTTGGTCAACTTCCTGAAGAGGCCGACCAACGGGTTTTGATCCGATTGTGCGGAGCGACGGATGACGATCACGATCGCGGTGGCCGGCAAGGGGGGCACGGGCAAGACCACCCTGGCCGGATTGTTGGTGCGTTATCTTGTGCGACAGCGGCCGGGCAAGAAGATCCTGGCCATTGACGCCGATCCGAGCAGCAACCTGCACCTGGTGTTGGGGATGCCGCTCACCCAGACCGTGGGCGACATCCGCGAGGAGTCGCGCACGGCCGTGGGACAGGGCCAATCGCGCACCGATTGGCTGAGCTACGCGGTGCGCATGGCGGTGGAAGAAGGGGACGATTTCGACCTGTTGGCCATGGGCCGGCCCGAAGGCCAGGGCTGCTATTGCGCAGCCAACCACATGTTGCGCACGATCATGGACGGCATCAATGCGGGCTACGACTATGTGGTGATGGACAACGAAGCCGGCATGGAGCACTTGAGCCGGCGCACCACGCGCGATGTGGATCATCTGCTGCTGGTGAGCGACGGCAGCCTGCGCGGCCTGGTGGCCGCCGAGTCCATGCTCGCGCTCAGCCGGGAGCTGGAGATCAACGTGCGCCACACCTATCTCGTGCTCAATCGGGTCATGGGCGAGCTGGCGCCCACACTGCGGACCAGGGCCCAGGGATTGGGCGTGCCGCTCTTGGGCGTCTTGCCCTATGATCCGTTGCTGGTCGAGTTCGACAGCCTGGGCCGACCGCTGGTGGAGCTGCCCGACGATGCCCCGATCAGTCAGGCGGTGACGCATCTGGCGCAGCAGATCGTGTGATCTGAGAGGGAGAGGAGCTCATGCAAGACGACCTGCTTCATACGATCGGCAACCTGTTGTCCAGCCACGACCCGGCCGACCTGCAACGCGGCCTGGATCTGGCCCGGACGGCCGTCGCAACGGCCAGTCCAAACGTTTGCGGGCAACTGTGCGATCTGATCCTGCCTATCTTCTACATTGATCCGTTGGATCATCCGGAACATGTGCCGGTCATCGAAGAGGCGATTCGCGTGATCGCCGGCCTGGGCGAGGCCGTCATCCCGACCCTGATCCAGAATCTGGAGATGGGCGATGTGAAGGCGCAGATGGCCATCGCGCAGGCGCTCGGCCAGATGGGCGCCCGCGCGATAGATCCGCTGATCGCCGAGTACAACTCGACCTGTCCGGATCCCTCGTGTCGGGCCTTCCTGCTTTATGCGCTGGGCAAGGTGAAGGCGCCCGAGATCGCGAAGGCCGTGCCGTTGGCGGTGGAGGCCGCGCGTTCGGCCGATCTGGAGCTGCGCGATACGGCCACGCGGGCGCTCGGCAAGTTTGTGGAGTCCATTCCGCCGGGCGGCCTGCCGGAGGAGATGCGCCGGGCCATGCTGGAGGTGCTCCTGGCCAACGTGGGGGACTACAGCGCGGGCGTGCGGGCCAAGGCCGTGCGCAGCCTGGGCAAGCTGGCGAAGTACGGGCACCTCAGCGGCCGGGAACGCTGGGAGCTGGCCGCGCTCTTGCGGCGCATCCTCGGCGAGGACGAGCGCTTCGAGTGGGACCGGGCGTATGTGGTGCGCAAAGAGGCAAAAGAAGCCCTCGGTTACGTCTAATCATTTCCCAAAGGAGGGGGTATTCCAATGAGAATCATCGGCGAAAACATTCACATTTTGTCGCCCAAGGTCAAGGAGGCGATCGCGAATCGGGACCGCAAGTTCTTCCAGGACCTGGCGGTGCGACAGGTAGAGGCCGGCGCGTGGGCGCTCGACCTGAACATCGGCCCGCAGAAGAAGGCCGGCCACGAGATTCTGCCCTGGCTGGTCGAAGCGGTCCAGGAAGTGGTGGACGTGCCGTTGAGCCTCGACACGACCAACCTGGCCGCCATCGAAGCGGCCTGCGAGATCGTCAAGCAGCAGCCGATCATCAACTCCACCTCGGCCGAGGCCGAGCGCCTGGAGAAGGTGCCGCTGGTGGCCGCCAAGTATCACACCAAGCTGATCGCCCTCACCATGGAGGCCGAGGGCATCCCGGTGAGCGCGGAGGCGCGCGTCAACATCGCGTTGGAGAAGCTGATCCCGCGCTGCGAAGAGGTGGGCATCCCCCTGGACGACCTGATGATAGACCCGCTGGTGTTGACGGTCAAGGGGTGCCAGGAATACGTGCCCGAATGCATCGAGGCCGTGCGCATCCTCAAGGTGACCGGCGCCGGCGTGCAGGTGGGCCTGAGCAACGTCTCGAACTCGGTGCCGAACGAGATGCGGCCGCTCATCAACCGCGTCTACTGCGTCATGCTGATGGGCGCCGGGCTCGACACCATGATCGCCGACCCGCTGGATAAGCAGTTGAAGGAGTTCATCCGCATCGTCGAGCAGCGCGACGACTCCACGGCCGTCGGCCGGCTGTTGCTGGCCCTGCACGATGCCGTCGCCGCGCAGGAGCAGCTCAGCCCCGACGTGGTGGACATGGACGACCCCGAACAGGTGGCCATCTGGAAGACGGTGCAGATCCTGCTGAACAAGGTGATCTACGCGGATTCGTACTTGCGGGTGTGAGTTGGTATAACTGTGCGCAAGGAGGCGCATATGACTGTAGTGAGCGAGGCCCCGCAAATGAGCGCCCAGGAGCGGGTGGCGAAGGCGCAGCAGCCGGCCGTAGATGCTCTGCGCCTGCACCCGTTTTACCGGGGCAAGATCGAGACCGCTCCGAAAGCCTGTATCCGGTCGCTCGATGATTTCGCCATCTGGTACACGCCGGGCGTGGCCGCGCCGTGTCGGGCCATCGAGAAGGACCCCGAGCTGGTCTACGAATACACGAACAAGTGGAACACGGTCGCCGTGGTGTCCGACGGCACGCGGGTCTTGGGGTTGGGCGACATCGGGCCGAAAGCCGGCCTGCCGGTGATGGAGGGCAAGGCGCTCCTCTTCAAGTGGCTGGGCGGCGTGGACGCCGTGCCGATCATGCTCGACACCAAGGACCCGGACGAGATCATCCACACGGTGCTGATGCTCCAGCCGGCCTTCGGCGGGGTCAACCTGGAAGATATCGCTCAGCCGAAATGCTTCCGGGTGCTCGATACCTTGCGCGAGAAGGCCGAGATCCCCGTGTGGCACGACGACCAGCAGGGCACGGCCTGCGTTACCCTGGCGGGCCTGATCAACGCGCTGCGGATCGTGGGCAAGCCGCTCAACGAGGCCCGCATCGTCTTCGTCGGCTCGGGCGCGTCGAACGTGGCGATCAGCCGGCTCTGCTTCAAGGCCGGCGCCGATCCGGCCCGCTGTCTGGTGGTGGATAGCCAGGGCATCCTGCACCGCGACCGGCAGGACATCTACGTGCGCCGCGCCGAGTTCGTGGACAAGTGGCGGCTGTGCCAGATCACCAACGCCAAGGGGCGCAAGGGCGGCATCGCCGAGGCGCTGGTCGGCGCGGACGTGTGCATCGCGCTGAGCAAGCCCGGCCCGGGCACGATCAGGCCGGAGTGGATCGGCCAGATGGCCGAGAAGGCCATCGTCTTCGCGTGCGCGAACCCGACCCCGGAGATCTGGCCGTGGGAGGCGAAGGAGGCCGGCGCGGCCATCGTCGCCACGGGCCGCTCCGACTTCCCCAATCAGGTGAACAACTCGCTGGGCTTTCCGGGCATCTTCCGCGGCGCGCTCGACGTGCGGGCCCGGACCATCACCGACGAGATGTGCATCGCCGCAGCCGAGGCGCTCGCCGCGGCCGCGCCCGATGGCGGCCTGAACCCGGAATGCATCCTGCCGACGATGATCGAGTGGGAGGTTTTCGCGCGCGAGGCCGTTGCCGTGGGCATGAAGGCGCAGGAACAGGGGATCGCGCGGCTGTCCCTGTCGGCCGACGAGCTGTTCGGCCAGGCCTCGGAGATGATCCGCCGTGCCCGTCGCCTGACCGAGGTGATGATGGAGACGGGCCTGATCGCGGAGCCGCCGGCCGCGTAGTGGACCCAAGATAGGAGGCACACCCATGTACGACCTTCTCATCATCGGCGGTGGGCCGGCGGGGTTGACGGCCGCGATGTATGCCATTCGCAAACGGCTCAACTGCGTGCTGGTCAGCCCCGACCTGGGGGGCAAGGCGATGGCCCGCATGCAGGTCGAAGGGGTTGACACCTATCAGGTGATCAACGGCGCGGACCTGGTGCGCCGCTTTCGGAATGAGATCGAATATCTGGATTTCGCCCGCATCCTGGAGAAGGTGGCGCGGTTGGAGAAGGCCGGCGATCGCTTCGTGGCAACGACGGCCGCCGGCCGCCGGCTGGAGGCGCGTGCGGTCATCCTGGCCACCGGCGCCGATCCGGTGCGCTTGCAGGTGCCGGGCGCCGATCGCTTCTTCCTGCGGGGGGTGGCCTACTCCACGGTGAGCTACGCGCCGCTCTACCTGGACAAGACGGTGGCGCTGGTGGGCTCGGGCGGGATGGCGTTGCGCGGGGTGGGCGAGCTGGCACAGATCGTCAAGCAGCTCTACTGGATCGCGCCGACGCACGGCGAGCTCGACACTCCCCTGGGCCGCCGCCTGCGCGCGGCCGGGCACGTGGCCCTGTTGGAGAATTGGGAGCCGGTCGCGGTCGAAGGGGACACCTTCGCCCGGCGCCTGGTGGTGCGCTCCCCGGCCGGCGAGGAACGCGGCCTGGAGGTGGATGCCATCTTCGTCGAGCTCGGCCTGAAGCCGCATTCCGAGCTGGTGGCGGGTTGGGTCGAGCTGGACCACGAGGGTCGCGTGATCGTCAACTGCGAGGCCGAGACCAATGTGCCGGGCCTCTTCGCCGCGGGCGATGTGACGCACCTCCCGGCCGAGCAGGTGCTGATCGCCATCGGCGAGGGCGCCAAGGCCGCGCTGAATGCGTATGAGTATTTGATGAGATATTAGGTATTGGGTATTCGAAATATCCAATGCCTGATCCCTGCGCTATGGGGGCATTCTATGACCGCGAAACTGATAGACGGAAAGGCTATTGCCGAGGCCGTGCGGCAGGAAGCCGCGGCCGAGGCCGCGCGGCTGAAGGCGTTGACGGGCCAGGTGCCTACCCTGGCGGCCGTGCTGGTGGGCGATAATCCTGCCTCGCAGACCTATGTGGCTTCCAAGGGCAAGGCGTGTGAGGAGGCCGGCATGGGCTCGATCACCCATCGCCTGCCGGCGACCATCAGCCAGGCCGAGCTGGAGGACCTGGTGCGTCGCTTGAACGCCGATCCCGCGGTGAACGGCATCCTGGTCCAATTGCCGTTGCCCAAGGGACTGAACGAACAACGGGTGCTCGACCTGATCAGCCTGGACAAGGATGTGGACGGCTTTCATCCGATGAACATCGGCCAGCTCGTGATGAAGGGCCGCACGCCGCAGTTCATCCCGTGCACGCCGGCCGGGTGCATCGAGTTGCTCGTCCGTTCGGGCATCGAGATCGCCGGCAAGGATGCGGTCGTGGTGGGCCGCAGCAACATCGTCGGCATTCCCGTGGCCGCGCTGCTGAACAACGCCGACGCCACCGTGACGATCTGCCACAGCAAGACGCGCGATCTGCCCGACAAGGTGCGTCGCGCCGACATCGTGGTGGCGGCTATCGGCCGGCCCGAATATGTGCGGGGCGATTGGATCAAGCCCGGCGCGGCGGTCATTGACGTCGGCATCAACCGCATCGAGGATCCGACGAAGAAGAGCGGCTTTCGCCTGGTCGGCGATGTGGCGTTCAACGAGGCGGTCGAGGTTGCCGGCTACATCACGCCGGTTCCCGGCGGCGTCGGGCCGATGACGATCGCCATGTTGCTGGCGAACACGGTGCGCGCGTTCAAGCTGCAGCATGGGATGGCGTGAAACGTGAAAGGTGAAACGTGAAACGTAAAACGTAAAACGTCATGCGTAACTTGTGGAAGATTTTACGTTTTACGTTTTTACGTTTTACGTTTTTATTCTCGGAGGCATTCGATGTCTTTGCGATCTTTCATTCAGGATCATCCGACGCCGTTGGTGTGGGCGTGGGAGGCGACGGCGTGGACTTTGCGGCGCATGAAGCCGCTGTTCGCGAAGCTGGGCATGGAGCGGTCTTCGCGGCTCGTCAAGGTGCCTGAGGAGGTCGTCAAGAAGGCACTCTTCAACTGCCAGGATTGCGCCCAATGCGTGCTCCATTATACCGGCATGACCTGTCCGATGAATTGCCCCAAGAACCTGCGCAACGGCCCGTGCGGGGGCGTGCGCTTGAACGGCAAGTGCGAGGTGAAGCCGGAGATGGATTGCGTCTGGGTGAAGGCCGTCGAGCGTTCGAAGAAGACTCCCTATGCACATGAGATCTTCCGCTTGAACCCGCCGGTGGACTGGCAGCTGAAGGGCCAGGCGTCGTGGGTCACCTATGCCCTGGGCCGTGATCAGATCACCACGGGCACCGATACGACGATCCGCTATGCGACCGAGGCGTTTCAGCAGGAGGCGGACCGATGAACGCACCGACACCTTCTGCGCCCGCGACGGCGGCTCCGGTGCAAACCGGGCTGAAGGGGATGAGCAGCAATCTGGCGAAGGTCATCGCGGCCGGGCACTTCCCCGTGTGCGTGGAGGTTTCGCCGCCGGTAGGCCCCAACCTGGAGGCGATCCAGCGCGAGATCAAGACGCTGAAGGGCTACGGCGACGCGTACAACGTGACCGACAATCAGTCGGCCATGGTGCATGTGTCCAGCCTGGCGGTGGGGATCATGTTGAAGCAGGCCGGCATGGAGCCGGTGGTGCAGTTCACCTGTCGCGACCGCAACCGGCTGGGGATCCAGGGCGATATGATGGGCGCGTACGTCTTCGGCATCAACACGATCCTGTGCCTGTCGGGCGACCATCCGATCTGGGGCGATCATCCGCAGGCCAAGCCGGTGTACGATCTGGACTCGATCAACCTGATCCGCATGGCGCGCATGATGCGAGACAATCAGGTTTTCGAGAACGGCAAGCCGATCCCGCGGATCGCGCCCGACTTTTTCATCGGCGCGGTCGAGAATCCGTTTGCGCCGCCCTACGAATATCGGCCCTATCGGCTGGCGAAGAAGATCGTGGCCGGCGCGCAGTTCATCCAGACGCAACTGATCTTCAACGTCGAGCGGTTCCGGGAGTTCATGAAGCGGGTGGTGGACCTGGGGCTTCATGAGAAGGTGGTCATCCTGGCGGGGGTGGGGCCGGTGCGTTCGCTGCGCGCGGCCGAGTACATGAAGAACGAGGTGGCGGGCATGGACGTGCCCGACTGGGTGATCAAGCGGCTGGAGGGCCTGTCGAAGGAAGATCAGCAGAAGGCCGGCCTGGACATCTGCTGCGAGATCGCCAACCAGGTGCGGGAGATCGAAGGGGTGCGCGGCCTGCACATCATGGCCGTGAGCTGGCCGGCGGCCGTGCCGCAAGTGTGTCAGATGTTGGGGTTGTATCCGCGGCCGGTGGTGTAAGGCCGGCAGGATGAAGGGCCGCCGCGTCGCGTGCCAGGCACTCTGCAAGATGCCTGGCACGTCCGGTGGTGGGCCACTTTCAGGTCAGGCGCGTGCGGCGTGCCCCGGGAACGGGGCGCGCCGCATGTTTTTGGCCCGATGGCGTTGGCCGAACCGGGCGGCCGTTCGATCTCTACACTGTTTTATGTTCATTTTGTATTGACATGGGTGATGGGATGTGGTATGATCTCTCTTGCGGCCTGATTGGCTTTTGTGATCTGCTGCCGTCCTCTTGTGGCACTCTGACCTTTTTCATATGCACGAAGTCCGTTTCAGCGCTGATGGCATTCGGGGCATTGCCGGGCGCTGGCCCTTCGACACCGACGGACCGGCGATCATCGGCCGCGCCATAGGGCGGTATCTCGCCGATTTCAACCGCCAGCCGGTCGTGGTCGTCGGCCGCGACACGCGCGCGTCCGGCAAGGCGATTGCGGCCGGGCTGCAGGCCGGTTTGCTGGAGGCCGGCGTCAACGTGATCAATCTGGGCATCATGACCACGCCCGGCGTCGCGTACCTGGCCCGTCGCCAGCAGGCCGATCTGGGCATCAGCATCTCCGCCTCGCACAATCCTCCGCACTACAACGGCATCAAACTGGTAGACCGCCTCGGCCTACGGCTCCAACGCGAAGATGAGATGGCCATCGAAGCGCTCATCGCAACTTCCGCGGAGGCCGAGTTCTATCCTCGCGGTTCGGCCGGCGAGTGGACCGATGGTTCGCACCTGGGGAGGTTCTACATTTACGATCACGCGCCGGAAGCCCGGTCCGCCTCTCTGGCCGGTCTGAAGCTCGTGTTGGATTGCGCGCACGGCGCGGCGTCGGCCATCGCGCCGGAGGTGTTCAGGCGGCTGGGGGCCGACGTGCTTGTCGTCAATGCCGACCCCAACGGCGAGAACATCAACCACCAGGCCGGCTCGGAGCACGTGCGCCAGCATCCCGAGGATCTGATCCGGCTGGTGCGGACGTATGGCGCGTCCTACGGATTCGCCTTTGACGGCGACGGCGACCGTCTGGTGGTGGTGGATGACGCGGGCTATCTCTATGCCGGCGACGACCTGCTGTTTGCATTGGCTACGTACTTCCATGCCCGGGGCGAGTTGCGCGAGGCCACGGTGGTCACGACGCATACGACGAATCGCGGGCTGGATGCGGCGCTGGGCGGTTTCGGCATCCGGGTGATCCGCGTGGGCAAGGGCGACAGGGCGGTCGAGGCGGCCATGTGGAGCGGCGGCGGCCATACGTTGGGCGGCGAACAGGTGGGCAACATCCTCATCAACGACGGCCGCCACACGGCCGCGGACGCCATCTACGCCGCGACGATCCTGGCCGACATCCTGCACGCCGAGAAAGTTGCGCTCAGAGAGCGGGTGGCGCCGTATCGGAAGTGGCCGCAGATCCTGGCGGCCATGCGGATCGTCGGGGAGGTGCCCCCGGACCTCGGCTTCCGGTTGGAGCAGCATCTTCGGGAGCGGGAGGAGGCGCTGCGGAGCTGCCTGGGCGCGGAATGCCGGGCGCTGGCCTGGCCGTCCAGCACCGAGACGGGGTTGGTGCGGCTGATGGTGGAGGGCGGGGCCACGGCGACGATCGAGGTTGTTCGGGAAGAGGTCGCTTCGCTCTGTCGCTCTCTGCAGGAGGCAATCCGGGGCATCGGCCCTTGCGTGGGCGTGTCGGCGCTGTCGGAGAGGGGACCATACATTGGAAGGTGTTTATGAAGTACACCAACCTGACGATAACCATTGGCGAAAAACAACAGGATTACTACCCGGCTGAGTTGGATGTTGATAAATATGGACGCTGGCCTTTCAAACTGCCCATCCTTGATGAAGGATCGCGGAAAATGTTGGGGCAAATTACCGATCCATCGAATAGAGAGCTCTTAACGCCCGCGGTTCTTTGCGCTGCAGGTGAGACGCTATATAATTGGCTCCTTGAGGGTCCTCCATTAGTCCAACTCCGTATAGCCCAGGATCGTGCAAGTCGAAATAGGCAGGGGCTTCGAATACGCTTGAGCATTGACGCGCCGGAGGTTGCCGCTTTACCTTGGGAACTGCTATATGATAAGAATCAAGGCCTTTATCTGGCAACCCATGTGGCTTCTCCCGTAATGCGTTTCTTGGAGCGAACAGACTTATCTAGTGGTCATGCTGGAGGACGAAAGACGCCGCCAATTCGGTTACTATTTGTGGCCCCTAGGGCCTCTGACCTGAATCTTCGGCACGAGCGAGCTGTTATCGAAGAGGCCATCGCTCAGCTAGGGCCGAATGTCAGTTGGGACGTAGTGGACGAGGTGGTTACCCGATTTCGTTTAAGAGAGCTTCTTCGCTCCCAACCTTATGATATCCTTCACTTTAGTGGGCATGGTAGTTACGTAGATGGACATGGCTATATATATTTGTGTAAAGAGGATGGCTCTATAGACCCCGTTGATGATGTGACTTTTGCTCAGATGTGTATTAACGCTCCTGCGCTTAGCTTGATTGTCTTCAATGCATGTGCTTCGACAATCCGTTTTAGTGATCAGCGAGCGTTTGGCGGCTTGGCGTTACAGGCTTTGCGTAAAGGCATTCCGGCTGTGATCGCTATGCAATTCGCGCTCAGTGATCCCGCTGCTGTTACATTCACCAGCGACTTTTATCGTTACTTATGCAGAGGAGAATCGCTTGGCCGCGCTGATGTGGCACTGACGTATGCTCGTAGTACATTGATCGAGAGTTACCCCAATGATTGTTTTTTTGCTGCTCCTGTTTTTTACAGCCGGATCCCTGACTGTGTTATTTTTACCATGAAAGCTAAGGCTAGAGCTTCGAGCGTATTGCCTTTAGGGAGACAGAAGGTGAGGGTGCAACCTGAGGTGTTCCGCTTAGAGGAGAAGCCTGAGGGTATTATGTCTCAACCTGATTCAATAAACACTCGACTGAGCCACTGGCTGTCCGCCAGAGGCTTGCGCGACAACCCGTTCGCGCACTGGAGCGCCGAGCGGGAACCCGACCTCCCCTATTATTTCGTGGACGTCGAGCGGTTCGACGAACTGTTGGCCGCCGCGGAGCCGTGCATCGTCTTCGCGGCCCGCGGCTGCGGCAAGACGGCCCAGCGCCGGATGTTGGCCGCCCAGTGCCGGCCCGAGCAGGCGGATGCGCGACGTCTGGCGGTGCACTACGGCTACGATGGCTTCCGCCGCGCTCTGAAGCTCGCCGGCGATGACCTGACGCGCTTGCAGGCCGATCACCACGCGGCGGCGATCTTGCGCCTGGGGCTGGCGGCCCTCCAGGAAGCTGTGCGCCGCGATGCGCCGCTCGGAGCCGCCTTGCAGCGGTCCGATCGGGCCTTTTCGCTGGCGGCGCTTCAGAGAGGCTATGCGCCCGAGTTGCTGCCCCCCGGCGTGGCTCTGGCGTCCGCTCCGGCCGCTGGCCTCGACCCCATCGAACACCTGAGCAACCTCGTCGCTCTGCTCGC
>DAOTZV010000131.1:0-1531 GCA_034434235.1 Anaerolineae bacterium | reverse complement strand
AACGGGGGACCGACTTTTGACCGCGCTGTTCATAGTGCACCTCAGTTCAGCGCAACTGCCTGGATGGGTCGGCAATCGCTGGCGGCGCAGCCGTAGGCCGGGCCGCTGGTATCCGCGGGGTCGTACAGGATCCTCAAGGTATGCCCCGCCACCTTGGCGGACGTGAGCAAGCTGAGATAACGGGCGGCAGCCGCCGCGTTGGTGGTCGGGTAGGCGAAGTAGTGGATGCCGCTGTAGGATTCGTTACAAAGCACATGGATGCGATTCGAGTAGGCGGCGACGTTATTCGGCGTGCAGGTCACCCAGGTGGCAGCGTTCGGCGCCGCCAGGTCGGCGGGGTTGTTATCCGGCGCCTGGGCGGCCGGAGCAGGGGCGCTCGTTTGCGACGTGCCCGCGACCGCGTGACCTGTCTGGCCCAGCCACGCGGCGGTCAAACCGAGCAGGAACGCCATACCCAAGACGATGACCATTCGCAGCGATCGTGAACGGAACATGGCAGGAACCTCCTTAGGATGGGGATGGAGATTGAATATCAGATGGCCTTTCATCTCACACTACCAAAGTTTCTTTTGCTCGCTGTGGTCTGCGACCCCCGTCTGGCCGCCTGAGACGACATGTTCAGGCCGACGACGCCGGTCGCAGACCGGCTGGAAGCAGTTCCAAAGCTTAGCGTGATGCCTATGGTTGCCGTGCCCCGGTGACTTTTCCGCGGTTCAGTCAGTCATCCTGCCTCCTTTCCCCCTTCAGATGCCGGCAGGTCGGGCGGTTCGGCCTGCCGCATCTTCAGGACGATAAAATCGTTCAGGTCGCGCAGAGAGGTAAAGTACAGTTGCTGGCCGGATGCCACGTGCTGTACCAGGCCGCGCCAGGTTGAGCTGGCGCCTTCCGCCTCCGCTTGCTCCCAAATGCGAATGATGAACAGGTGGTTGGGCTCGGTTTTCAGCATGCCCACATAACGCTCTCCTCGAGGATGCAGGTATAAACACGAGCTAAAGCTCGCGATACGGCGTTGTAGGGCGAGCTTTAGCTCGTCCGTCTCGTCCGTCGGCCGGCGGCGCGCCTGGTGTGCAAACACGAGCTAAAGCTCGCGGTACGGCGTTGTGGGGCGAGCTTCAGCTCGTCCGTCGGCCGGCGGCGCGCCTGGTGTGCAAACACGAGCTAAAGCTCGCGGTACGGCGTTGTAGGGCGAACTTCAGCTCGTCCGTCGGCCGGCGGCGCGCCTGGTGTGCAAACACGAGCTAAAGCTCGCGGTACGGCGCGGTTGCCGCCTGGACTTCCGTCCACCGCGGCTCGTCAAAGCCATTTTATCCCGGCCGCGTCCAAAAAACGTCCAATGGGGGAGGATGCGGAGAAAAAAGTCCGGGTCGGATCCGGGATGATCCCATCAAAAGTTAATCCCTGTCACCCGATGCTTCGCGGATGGCCTGCGCGATCTCCCGGTTGAAGGGAATGGCCAGAAAGGCGGCCCGGCTTTCCGGGTCGGGGATGGCGGCGGCTCGCGCCTCCAGCACGGCATGGGCTCGCGCCAGCA
>DAOTZV010000130.1:0-31479 GCA_034434235.1 Anaerolineae bacterium | reverse complement strand
AAGACCGCCAATCCGACCAGCTTGCCGATGGTCTGATGCGGCGCGTCGGCCGTCGGCAGCGGTTGGCCGATCAGCCAGGTGCGCCAGTTCCGACGCGGCCGGTATTCGGCAGTGCGCCGCAGGATGCCGGTGCTTTCATCGGTTTCAATCCAGGCCATGCTCTATTTTTTCCAGCAAACTTGGTCCATCATCAATATGTGGCCGCCACATTGTGCGGCAGGTGTTTAGAACAAATCGTAACTCCTGCCGCCTCGAAGATCAAAGTCTGGCCGCATCAGCAGATTTCATTGTAGCAGGGCCGATGAGCGATTGCCCATCTCGCTGATCAGCTATACTATATGAGTTTGACGTAATTCGCAAAATGAGGTAAGATCGTTTTAGTTTTTGTTTGCTATCAAACGTCGTCATAATCAGGGACAACGGGTCGTCAGCCTGTGTCCCTTTTTTATTGGGCATAGACCGATTTATGATGATTGAATCTGAAAATACGTCAACTACCCTATACCATACCGCACCATACGCGCCGCGTCACTCGTTCATCACGTGGTTGATCGGCCGGCCGCTCTCCACGGCCGATGCCCCCCACCAAGCCATTGGCAAGTGGGTGGGGTTGGCCGTGTTCTCGTCTGACGCCATGTCCTCAGTCGCCTACGCCACTCAAGAGATGTTGGTGGTGTTGGCCGCGGCCAGCACTATGGCATTCGGCATTGCCATTCCGATCGCGTTGGCCATCATCGGGCTATTAATCATCCTGACGATATCCTATGAGCAGACCATCCACGCCTATCCGGACGGCGGCGGCGCGTACATCGTCGCACGCGACAACCTGGGCGAGCTACCGGCGCAGACGGCCGCCGCCGCCTTGTTGACCGATTACATCCTGACAGTTGCCGTATCGGTTTCTTCGGGGGTGGCCCAGCTTACTTCGGCTCTTCCTGCGCTGTTCCCCTATCGGGTGGAGGTGGCGGTAGCGCTGGTGATGTTGATCATGATTGTCAACCTGCGCGGGGTAAAAGAGTCGGGGACGATCTTTGCCGTGCCGACCTATTTCTTCATCGCGACCATGTCCCTGACCGTGCTGATCGGGCTGGGCCGTTATCTGACGGGCACGCTGGGGGTCGTCAGCGATCCACCGCCGATGGAGATGTTGCACGGCGCCCAGGCCGTGACGCTCTTCCTGATCCTGCGCGCGTTTTCCAGCGGCACCACCGCGCTCACCGGCGTAGAGGCGATCTCCAACGGCATCCCGGCGTTTCGCGAGCCGCGCAGCCGCAATGCCGGGATCACCCTGATCTGGATGTCGCTTATCCTGGGCACACTGCTGCTCGGGATCACCTTCCTGGCGGTACACATCGGCGCGTTGCCTTCGGAGGCCGAAACGGTCATCTCGCAACTGGCGCGCACGGTATATGGCGGCCGCAATCCATTCTATCTGGTAGTCATCGCGGCCACTACGGTTATCTTGATTATGGCGGCCAATACCTCGTTTGCCGACTTTCCTCGGCTCAGCGCGCTGGCAGCCAAAGACGGCTTTCTGCCCCGACAGTTCACTTACCGCGGAAGCCGACTCGTCTATTCTCGCGGCATTGTAGCGCTGGCCCTGATCGCCTCGCTATTGATCATCACATTTCAGGCCAGCGTCACCGCTTTGATCCCGCTTTACGCCATCGGCGTGTTCCTGTCGTTTACCCTGTCACAGGCCGGCATGGCCCGACGCTGGTGGAAAGCCGGCCATCTGCGCGCCGACCAACAGAAGGTCGAACGCGGCTCGACTCTGCACCATGATCCTGCCTGGCGACCCAAGATGATGATCAACGCCGTTGGCGCAACGGTGTCGGTGGTCGTGATGCTGATCTTCGTCAGCACGAAGTTCATAGATGGCGCCTATGTCGTGCTGATCTTGATCCCGTTGCTGGTGCTGGCCTTCTCGGCGATCCATCATCATTACCAACACTTGGCGGCCAGCCTTTCGCTGGAAAATTATGGTGCGCCTCCGCGTGCCAAACGCCATCGGGTCCTCTTGCCGATCAGCGGCGTTCATCGTGGCACTCTGGCCGCGCTGTCGTATGCTCTAGCGTTATCCGATGATGTGACCGCAGTCTACGTTTCGCTCGACCCAGCCGAGGCCGCCCGAATCCGCCAGAAATGGGATGTTTGGGGCAACGGCGTACGCCTGGTTATCCTCGACTCGCCTTATCGCCTGTTGCTTGAGCCGCTCTTGGCCTACATCGAGGAGATCAGCGCTCAGCGCCAGTCCAACGAAATGCTCACGATCGTCGTGCCGCAATTCGTGCCCAGACGAAGCTGGCATAATCTGCTGCATACGCAAACCGCTCTGTTTTTGCGAATGGCCTTGCTTTTCAAGCCGGGCATCGTCATCACCGACGTGCCATATCAGATCCCGTAAATTATTGGAGAAGACCATGAACGCCATCGTCATCGGGTGTGGTCGGGTGGGGGCGCACCTGGCCACCCGCTTGAGCCAGAAGGGGCATCGCGTCACGGTGATTGACGTGGCGCCTTCCGCCTTCGAAAATCTGGGCGCCGACTTCCGGGGCCGCACCCTGGAAGGGGACGTGCTGACGCAAGACCTGTTGCGCCGGGCCGGCATCGAACAGGCCGACGCCCTGGCGGCCGTCACCAATTCCGACACCCTCAACGCGGTCGTGGGGCACATCGCCCGCACGATCTATCACGTGCCGAACGTGGTGTGTCGCAACTACGAAACGCGCTATCGGGCCTTCTACGAGGTGTTCAACCTGCAAGAGGTGAGCCCGGCCATCTGGGGCGCGCAGCGGATGGAGGAGATGCTCGAAGATGTGACCCTCCACACGGTCTTCTCGGCCGGCGACGGCGAGGTAGAGGTATACGAGGTGCTGGTGCCCGCGGCATGGCATGGCCGGCCCCTGCGCGAGTTGCTGGGCGATTGCGGATGCCTGGTGGCCCTGACGCGCGCCGGCAAGGCCTCGTTGCCGGCTCCCGATGCGCTCCTCCAGGCCGGCGACATCCTGCATCTGAGCGCCACCATGGAGGGGGTCGAACAACTGCGCAATCGGCTGAGAGAGGAAAAGGAAGCATAAGATGTTCGTCATCATCACCGGCGGAGGCCGGACGGGCACTTACCTGGCCATCACCTTGCTGAACAGCGGCCACAAGGTGCGGCTGCTGGAGCAGCGCCGCGATGTGCTGGCGCGGCTCCACCGCGAGCTGCCGACCGAAGCGATCTACGAGGGCGACCCGACCGATCCCCAGGTACTGGAGAATGTCGGCATCCGGCAGGCGAACGTGCTGGCGGCGATCACCACCAGCGACGCCGACAACCTGGCGCTCTGCTACCTGGCCCGCGAGCGCTATCAGGTGCCGCGCACCATCGCGCGGGTCAACAATCCGCGCACCGCCTGGCTCTTCAACCAGACGTTTCACGTGGACGTGGCGGTGAATCAAGCGGCCATCCTGGCCGGCACCATCGAAGAAGAGATGTCGCTGGGCGACATGATGACGCTGCTCAAGCTGCGCCGCGGCCAGTATTCCCTGGTCGAAGAGAAGATCCCGCCTGGCGCCAGGGCCATCGGCATCCCGCTCAAGGACCTGAGCTTGCCCAAAGAGTGCGTGATCGCGGCCATCATTCGCCAGGGCCAGATCCAGATCCCGCGCGGGATCTCGACGTTCCAGGAAGGGGATGAGGTGTTGGCCGTGGTCGGGCCGGGCGCGGCCGAAGAGCTCGCCGCGCTCTTCTCGCGTACGGATAACAACTCCAACCATGCGCCAAAGTGAACCGTGTGTTTACTTACTGAAATAGGTTCATGCTTGCTGTATCCTGATCCTGCATTTGTGCAAGCATTGAATCTGTTTCAGCAAGGAGTCACTCATGGCGCACCAACTTCCGTCCCTTCCGTACGCGTTCGACGCGCTGGAGCCGTACATTGATACGATGACGATGCAGATCCACCACGGGAAGCATCACGCGGCCTACATCGCCAACCTGAACAAGGCGATCGCCGGCACCCCCTTCGAGGAGATGCCGATCAACGAGCTGCTGGCCAAACTGGACGCCGTGCCGGAAAACATCCGCACCACCGTGCGCAACAACGGCGGCGGCCACAGCAATCACACCCTCTTCTGGACGATCATGGCGCCCGGCGCGGGCGGCAAGCCGACCGGCGCGCTGGCCGCGGCAATAGATGCGGCGTTCGGCAGCTTCGAGACGTTCAAAGAGCAGTTGAGCGCCGCCGCGATCGGCCGCTTCGGCAGCGGCTGGGGTTGGCTCGTGGTGAAGCCCGACGGCAATCTCGCCATCTACAGCACGCCCAACCAGGATAGCCCGATCATGCAGGGCGACACGCCGATCCTGGGCATAGACGTGTGGGAGCATGCCTACTACCTGAAGTACCAGAACCGCCGGCCCGAGTACGTGACGAACTTCTTCAACGTCATCAATTGGGATCAGGTGGCGGCGTATTACGCGGCCGCCCGGCGCTAACTCTCCACCCCTTGCGGCCCCCCTTGTTTCTACAAGGGGGGCTTTCTTTTTTGGCGCTCGGACAGAGTTGAGATAAAATAGCTGCCGAGCCGTCGGTCATAGCCACACATCAACCTGCAGCCGCCGATCGTTTTTTCCCCTTATCCGGCAGCGGCGCGCGATCCCTTGTGGATTGCCACCGGACATCCGGGGGGCCGGACCTGGTCTGTGCATCTGCGCGATCAGCCAGAAAAAGCGATGATCGCGTAGCAGGTGAATCTTAAATTTTTTGTACTCCGGTCATATTTCGCGTGACTCTGCCGTGTCTGCTACGTCTTGAAGAGCAGTAATAACGACACTCCGGAGACGATTCGGCTTCAGTGTTTCGATCCGGCAGATGACCAATGCGCGGAGGGACCATGAACCTCGAGCAGACCGCCAGCAAGCGCGAACAGGGCAAACTCGAACGCAAAGAGCGCCTCTATGAGGCGGCGCTGACCTTGTTCCGCACGCAGGGGTATGAGGCCACCACCGTAGATCAGATCACCCGGCAAGCCGGCCTTGCCAAGGGGACCTTTTTCAACTATTTCCCGACCAAGGACGCGGTGTTGCGCTACATGGGCGCCCGCGAGGTGGGACGCCTGGGCGCGGCCACCCTGAGTGCGAACGGCACGACCTCCTCGATCGGCAAGCTCAAACGGCTGATGGCCGCGCTGGCGGCCAGCCTGGAGCGCGATCGCGAGCTGATCTGCCTGATCTTCCGCAAGGGCATTTCGGTGGCCGACCTGATGGCCGGCGATGCGGGCGGCTTCAGCTTGCAACCCACCGTCGCGCTCTTGATCCGCCAGGCGCAGCGCCAGGGCGAGGTGAACCCCAACCTCGACCCGGACACGTTGGCCGCCGCGCTCGACGCGCTTTATCTCCAGCAATTGATCCGCTGGTGCGAGTCGAGCGGCCAGTATTCCCTGGCCGACCGGCTGACCGGCATCGTGGACCTGTTGCTGAGCGGCATCACAGTACAGTAGCCGTAGGGCGAGATAAATCTCGCCCTACAATGGTTGCGATAGGGCCGCGCTGTGATATAATCTGCGCCATGCAGAGATTGGTTGCCGGCGCAGCGCAAATGGGGTTACCCCTGCTTCCCTCCCAGGTGGCAGCTTTCGAGCTGTTCACCCAAGAGCTCATTGCCTGGAACGAGCGCTTCAACCTGACCGCGATCACCGATCCCGAACAGATCGAGATCCGCCACTATCTGGATTCGCTCTCCCTGGTGCCGGCCCTGGCCGCGCTGGAGGGGATCTCGCCCGCCGCGCTGCTGGGCCGGCCGCTCAAGGTGGCCGATGTCGGCGCGGGCGCGGGCCTGCCCGGCCTGGCACTGCGCATCGTCTGGCCCAAGCTGCGGCTGTGCGCCATGGAGGCCACCGCGAAGAAGGTGCGCTTCATGGAGCACATCGTGGCCCAGCTCGGCATGAGCGATGTCCAGTTGATCCATGGCCGGGCCGAAGAGCTGGCCCTGCGCGATCCCCATCGGGCGGCCTACGATCTGGTCGTGGCGCGCGCCGTGGCGCCATTGCCCACCCTGGTGGAATACCTCTTGCCGCTGGCCAGGCGCGGCGGCCGGGTGGTGGCGTATAAGGGATCGGCCGCGCACGAAGAAGCGCTCGCGGCCGAATACGCCATCCGCGTGCTCGGCGGCCACCTGATCAAGCTCGTGCCGGTAGAAGTGCCGGGCCTGGCCGAGACGCGCGTGCTGATCGTCATAGACAAGATCGCGCAAACACCGGAGGGGTATCCCCGCGGCCGCGGGTTGCCGCGCAAGCAACCGCTGGGGTGTCCGCCGCAGGGGTGCGATGATCAAGAGGGGGAATAACCGATAGCTCACTCCATTTCTTCGCCCTTGCGGATCAAGACCTCCCGGCTGCGGCCGCCTCCTTCATCCGGCCCCACCACCCCCATCTCCTCCAGTTGTTCCATCAGCCGGGCGGCCCGCGGATAGCCGATGCGCAACTGGCGCTGCAACAACGAGGTCGAGATCTGCCGTTTGCTCTGGATCAGCTCCAGGGCGCGATCGAGCAGCTCATCGCGCTCCTCTGCGGCCGCGGCCATGCCCGCCCACGGCGCTTCGGGCAACGCGTCATCGGCCGGGTCGGCTTCGGCGCGCTGTTGTTTCCAGAAGTGGACGATCGCATCTATCTCCTCGTCCGAGACGAAACAGCCCTGGATGCGGGCCAACCGGGCCGAATCGGGCGCCATGTAGAGCATGTCCCCGCGACCCAACAGCTTTTCGGCCCCCGGCGTGTCCAGGATCACCCGGCTGTCCACCTGCGAGGTCACCGCGAACGCGATGCGTGCCGGAAAGTTCGCCTTGATCAGGCCGGTGATCACGTCCACGCTGGGACGTTGGGTGGCGAGCACCAGGTGGATGCCCGTGGCGCGCGACATCTGCGCCAGCCGACAGATCTGGCGCTCGACGTCGTAGGCGGCGGTCATCATCAGATCGGCCAGCTCATCAATGACCAGGATGATGTACGGCAACGGCTCGGCCGAGCGGCTGCGGCCCAGCTTGCGGTTGTACTCTTCGATGTTGCGCACCCCCCGATCGGCAAACAGCCGATAGCGATCGTCCATCTGCAAGGTGAGCCACGCCAGCGCGGCCGGCACCTGCGCCACGTCGGTGATGACCGGGCCGAGCAGGTGCGGGATGCCGTTGTAGATCGGCAGCTCGACCATCTTGGGGTCCACCATCAAAAAGCGCACCTGCTCCGGGCCGTTGTTCATCAGCAGGCTGGAGACGATCGCGTTGATGCACACCGATTTGCCCGATCCGGTCGCGCCGGCGATCAGAAGGTGGGGAAGCCGGGCCAGGTCTATGATCACCGGATCGCCGGCCACATCGCGGCCCAGGGCCACGGCGAGCGGCGCCCGCGCGCGGGCGAACTCGGGCGATTCCAGCAGCCCGCGCAGGGTGACCGTGGCCTTGGAGGTATTGGGGATCTCGACGCCCACGTAGGGCCGGCCGGGCACCGGCGCCTCGATGCGGATCGAGGCGGCCGCCAGCGCCAGCGCCAGGTCGTTGCTGAGCTGTTGGATGCGATGCACCGAGACGCGGCGGCGCACCACTTCGCCGTTGCGCAGCTCGCGCACGATCTCGCCGGGCTCCAGCCCGAACTGCGTGACGGTCGGCCCCTCCTTGATGCTGACGACCTCGACCGGGACGCCGAAGTCCGCCAGGGTCTGCTTCAACAGTTGGGCGCGCTGCCGGACGTCGCTTTGGTTGCTGCGGTTGCCGGCCTCGCCGCGCAACAGGCCGATGGGGGGCAGATAGTCGGGCCGGGCCTTGATGCGCGAGGATCGGCCCGCGTCGTGGCCGGCCGGCGCGGGTTGCGCCGCGGCACGGGAAGGGGATGCGGTCGCGGCCTGGCCATCGGTCGCCGATGGCCGCCCATCGGGGGCAACCGCACGGCCGGCCGGTCGCGGCGGCTTCGCCTCGCGGCCGGCCGCCGGCGCAGGGGGTTGCCGGCCGGCCGGCGCATCGGCCGGCGCCGCACGAGCCGGCAGAAGGGCCGTCAGGCCGCGGCCGATCCATCCCCGCACGGCGGCCCGGCCGACGGCAAGCCATCGGCCGGCCGCGGCCCAGGCCGCCGCGACCTTCTCCAGACGCGCCGGCGCGGCCGATCGGCCGGCGGCTCGCGCAGGCGGGGCCGCCGGCCGATCGGGCCTCGATGCTTTCAGGAAAGCCGCCACGCGGCCGATCCACGCGGACCAGCGCGCGGTCCAGGCCGGAGGCAACGCCCGCCAGAACACGACGAGCGCCAGCCCCGCTGCCAGGATGACGAGCGCCCAGGCCATCTCCGCGGGAAAAACGGCCAGCAAAAGCTGGCTGAGCGCCCAGCCGACCAGGCCGCCGCCCCGGCCCGCGTGCGCCGCGAGCCAGGGCTCGCGTTCGGCCAGGTGAAGCGCAGTCAACCCCACCAGGAAGCCCGCCTCGGCCGCCGCGATGGCCGTCCAGCGCACCTGCCATCCCATGCGGTCGGCGAAGAGGAGGGCAATGCCGCCGGCAACGAGCGCCAGCACGAGCGGCGTTGCGGCCCAGCCGAAGGCCACCCGCAGAGGCGCCGCCCCCTCGACGGCCGGCCCCCCGGGCAACAACAGCGCCAGGGCAACCAGGCCGCCGACGAGCAGCCCCAGGCCGATCGTCTCGTTGCGGGGCAGCTTCACGGCAGACGAATCCCGTTACAAAGAAACGCGGGCGGCCGACCCCGCGGCCCCGCGGCCCTGGCCGGTCGGATCGGTGCCGCGCAAAGTCAATGCGATGCGGCGCTTCATGCCGTCCACGTGGAGCACCCGGGCACGCACGCGATCTCCTTCGCGCACGACGTTGCGCGGATGCAGGAAACTCCCCTCGGCCAGCTCGGAGATGTGCACCAGCCCTTCCAGGCCCTCTTCCAGCCGCGCGAACGCGCCGAAATTGACGACGTTGGTGATCACGGCATCCACGACCTGGCCGACGGAATAACGTTGTTCGACCCCTTGCCAGGGATCGGGCCGCAGGCGCTTGAGACTGAGCGCGATCTTGCGCTCTTCCTGGTTCACCTCCATGACCATCAGGTCCACCTCATCCCCCGGCCGGACAACCTCGTCGGGCGAGCCCACCCGGCCCCACGACAGCTCGGAGATGTGGATCAGGCCTTCGTAGCCGCCCAGGTCCACGAACGCGCCAAAGGGACACAGGCTGGTGATGCGACCTCGACAGATCTGCCCCGGCCGCAGGGAAGTCAACAGGGCATCTGCCTGGCCGTTCTGGCGCGCCAGCCGCTCCGACAGGATCAGGCGTCGTCGCTCGCGATCTATCTCGACCACGCGCACGGTCAGGCTTTCGCCGATGCGCGCGGCCAAGGCCGCGGTGCGTTGGGCGGGATTCAGCGCGGGGGGCATGACCACCAGATGCGAGGCGGGCAGAAAGCCCTGGATCGTGCCCAGGTTGGCCAGGAGGCCGCCGCGATTGTGGCCGGTGACGGTGACTACGACCGGCTCGCCCGTTTCAAGCAAGGCCGAAGCCCTGTCCCAATCGGCCTCATCCTCTGACTCCGGCGGCGGCTCGGCCGGCCGGGCGGCAAACGCCGCCGGTCCGCCGGCCGAATATTCGCCGAACGTTTCCGCTTCGTCGCCGTCGCTGTCGCGCGGCCGCCAGCCATCGTACTCGTTTTCGACGTCTCTCAGCAATGATTCCCAATAGCCTTCGTCCAACATCACCACTTCCTCCTCGATTCTGATTCTAGGTTTCGTCTGTGTTGTGTGGGCCAGTCGAAGATTCCTGGAGGAGCACGGCCGCCTCCATCTCGGCCAGGGTCCTGGCAACCTGGGCGACGGCGACCCGCTGCTTGCGATACAGATCCGATTCGCTCATGGCCAGGCGCGCGGCAATATCGCGCACCCGCTGGCCCTGGATGAAACGCATATCCAGAATATTATACAACAACCATTCGGAGGCGGTCAGCTTGCGTTCGCCCGGGGGCCGCTGGCGCTCGATGGCCTCGTTCAAGACGGCGCGTACCGCCCGCGCCACGTTGCCATCGTGCTCATGTAAGGCCCGGCGTACCAGGTGCAAACTGACCAAAGGGCTTTCGCTGAGCTTGGGGCCGCCCCAATAGTGGCTGAGGGCATCCTTCACCCAGTTGTAAAGCGCGCCGGTGGAGGGTTGGCTCGCGTTCTCGGCCGCGGCCGGCTCGGATTCCGCTTCGGCCGCTGGCGGCTCGGCCGGCAGGGGCGGCGCGAAGCGCAGCTCGCTGCGCCACTCCTGGATGCGCTCCAGCTCGGGCAGGATGCGTTGCAAGGTGGCGAATACCCCTTCCTGTACATAGCGGTCGGCGACGGCCGCCGCCGCCTGCGCCAGCAGCCGGCCCACCTCTTCCTCTTCGGCCGGCACCAGATCCACCGTCGCGCTGCGGCCGCGCACGGCCAACAGCCCCAACATCTTCTCGCCTTCCCGGCTGCGCAGCCCGCAGAGCCAGAAAGCGCCGTTCGACCGGAAGTGGGGCGGCTCCTCTTCCGTGTCGCGTTCGAGCGCCTGCCAGGCGACCTGGCCTTCGGGCCCGGCCGCAAATCGTCGCGCCGCCTCCAGGTCGCCGACATGGGCCTCCACCCGCAATCCTTCGGTCCCCTGCACCAGGACGAAGCCGGTATCCACGCGCAACAGCTCGCAAAGGCCGATCAGGACGTTCGTCAGGAACTGATGCAGGTCGCTGGAGGTGAGCAGGCGGCGATCGAGGGTCTGGATCCAGGCCAGTTCTTCGCGGTCCTGGCGGAAGATGAGCCGATCTATATACGGCTTGCCCAGATTCAACGCGAGCTGTCCGATCACGATCATGCCGACGACCACGAAGATGAGCGCGGTATCGCGGGGCAAGCCCAGGATCAGCTCGACGCGCGGGATGACCAGCATCACGATGATCACCAGAGTGCCCAGGATCGGCGCGCGCAGAAGGTAGTGGAACAGATCGTGGCGGATGACGCGGTCGGGCGTGAGGACGCCGTAGTAAGCCACCGTGTAGGCCATCACCACCAGCATGGCGCCCACCAGCATGCTCGCCAGCATCGCCAGCAACAACACCGGCGTCGGCCCGATATGCTCCAGCAACCCCGAGCTGACCATCAGATAGGGGAAGACGCCCAGGCCGGGCGCGGCGAAGGAGACCGCCAGGTAGAGCATTCGGCGGCGCAAGGCGGGCGTCAAACAGCGTCGGCGGGCGCGGATGACGTTATACCCGCCGTAGATGGCCATGGTCACGAAATAGACGACGAAGAGAGGGAAGAGCGGGCCGGCCGCCAGGAAGCTGATCGGCGGGATGACGTTGCCGTCGCTCACCAGCGCATCGGTGAACAGGGCCAGCAGCACCAGCCCGATGCTGAAGAGATAGCTGCCCACCACGGCCACCCGACGCCGCCGCGAGAAGTGCCGCGTGCTGCGCAACAGCGCATCGGAGAAGTGGAAATAGGCGGCCGGCACAATGGCGATGCCGATCCATTGCACGCGCAGCCAGATGACCACCGCCTGCAAGCCCTCGACGCGCGGGATGATGATGTCGCAGGCATAGACCAGCAGCACGCACGCCAGCAAGACGCTGAAGGCTTGCGCCACATTGCTGCGCAGGTTGTGCGTCAGCATGTAGCCGAGCAGCGAAAAGGCCGTGATAACGATGGCCGAGGAAAAGATCAGGTTGACAAATGCCAGTATCACGGGCCAACCGAGGCCCGAAATCTGTCCCATGGTTTACAGCCCACGCCCGAAATAAAGTCCGATATCCTGGTTCCGATAGTACCGTTCGTTATAGCCGCAAAACACAAAGCCGTGCTTCTGGAAAAACGCGATGGCCGGGTAGTTCTTGCTCTGGACGATCGTCATGAGCTGGGTGAGGCCCTCCTGACGGGCGTGCTGGATGCCGCGCTGCAAGAGCGCCGTGCCGATCCCCTGGCGCCGATGCGACGGCGCAACCACCAGGTGATGGATCCAGGCGATGTCCTGATCCTGCTGCGTCTCCTGGTCGAGATAACCGAGGATCTGGGTGGCCTGGGCCGCCACCAGGATCAAGTCCCCGCGCTCTTGATGGGCCAGCAGCGCCTCGCTCCAGGAAGGGTAGCGCACGTGCATCACCCGCGGCAACTGCACTTCGCGGAAGCGGGCCACCACGTCGTCCCCTTCCTGCTGCTGTACCACCTGCCAGACGCGCTCCGTGTCGTAGGAGCCGTCTATCAGCAGGCAGGCCGTCAGGTCGCGCAGGTCGGCGCGGTAGATGTGCATGAGCGAGCCACTCCAGGACTTTCGATGTATGTAAATTCTATCACTGCCGCGGGGGTTTGGCAAAGTGCACGTCGCTCGTTTTTAAGCGTTTCGCCGCACGGCCGACCGCCCGTTTTGTCCCCTGCGGCGGTCGGAAGTATAATTCGGCCAGCAATACCGGCCCAAGGCCGAACGGAGGCGCAACCAAATGGGGAAACAGACGAAAGACCAGTACGTGGTGGGCATTGACCTGGGCGGCACCAAGATCCTGGCCGGCGTCGTGGACGCCCGCGGCAAGATCCTCGGCCAGGCCAAGCGGGCGACGAAGCCGGATGGCGGCGTCGACGCGGTGATCGAACGGATGGCGAAGACCGTGCGCGAGGCGGTTGCGGCGGCCGATCTGGAGCTGAGCGACATCGCCGCGGTGTGCTCCTGCGCGCCCGGCACCATAGATGCCGAACGCGGGGTCGTGCGCTTCGCGCCCAACCTGCACAACTGGGAGAACGTGCCGCTGGGCAAACTGCTCGCCGATGCGCTCAAGGTGCCGGCCTTCATCGAGAACGACGTCAACCTGGGCACGCTGGGCGAACACGTGCTGGGCGCGGGCCAGGGCGTGCGCAACCTGGTCGGCATCTTCGTGGGCACGGGGATCGGCGGCGGGCTGATCTTGAACGGCAAGCTCTGGGGTGGCTGGCGCGGGGGCGCGGGCGAGGTGGGCCACACGGTGGTGCTGGCGGAAGGCCCGGTGTGCGGTTGCGGCTCGCGCGGCTGCGTGGAGGCATTGGCCAGCCGGACGGCCATCGAGCGCGACATCTGGGCGGGGATCAAGGCCGGCCGGCCCAGCATCGTGCCGGAGCTGATGCGCAAGGACGATCGTCAGCGCCTGACGAGCGGGGTCCTGGCCGAAGCCTACGACAAGGGCGATGCCCTGGTGCGCGAGGTGATCGGCCGGGCGCAGTTCTATCTGGGCATCCTGGTCGCCAACCTGGTCAACATCATAGACCCGGAGATGGTGATCATCGGCGGCGGGGTGGCCGAGGCGCTGGGCAAGGCCTACATCGAGCCGATCCGGCCGGTGGCGTATCAGTATTTCATCAACAAGCGCGGGGCCGAGGATGTGGCGATCGTGCCGGCGAAGCTGGGCGACCATGCCGCGCTGTTGGGCGCGGCCGTCTACGCCCGACAATGCCTGAGCGAATGAGACATCGCGGCCTGGCGCCGCGTCGGCCGGCCGGCGCGGCGCCAGGCCGCGGCCCTATTCCACGAAGATCTCCACCCGCTCGTTGTCCTTCTCGTCCTCCACTTCGAGGATGCGCCCCTGCATCCCCTCGCGAATGGCCTCCTGGATCGCGCTCAGGTCCATCCCGTTCATCTCGGGCGCAAAGCGCGCGCCCATCTTCAGGCCCACGTCGATCAGGCCGACCGGGATGTTGACGTTCACCTTGATCTTGCCGCTCGCGCGGTCGGTGACGCGGACGCGCAACCAGCGCGGCCGGGATGGCTCGCCGCGCGCCTCGGTTGCAGCGCCGGCCCGCAGCGCCTCCAGCAGCTTCGCGGCCTCTTCGGCGGTGATCTGGCGGTCTTCGACCATCTTCAAAATGCGCATGCGTTCTTCGCTCGTAGTCATAAGTCCATCCTCAGCATCCTGTGTTCACAGCAAAGCATCTTCGGCCATGATGGGACGGCGCATCGTCACCAGGACGCGCTGCGGCCTGAAGCCGAACGCTTCCAGCGCGGCGACCGCTTCGCGATGATCGCCGCTGTGTTCGACGACGACCGGGCCCGGCGGTTGATCGGCCAGGCCGGCCAGGCCCTGGGCGATCAGGCCGCGTTCCAGGCGGCCGCGCGCCTCTGGACGCACGGCCAGGCGCAACCGATACGCATTGTCGAACGCGCCGGCCCACACTTCGACCATGCCCGCCAGCACACCGTCGTCGGCCTGCACGCCCCAGCGTTGCACCCGATAGAGGCCGAGCCAGGCGCCCAGCGTCTCGCCGGCCGCCTCGAAGAGCCCGATCCGATACGCCTCGGCCTGGACGGGACCGACCCATGCCGCCAGGTCGGTCTGAGCAGCCTGCGCCAGCTCGAACCGCGGCCGCCAGGCGAGCGCCGGCAGCGGTCGCAAGGGCACATCGGGCGCCGGCGCCCAGCGCGGCCGCGTCGCCAGCCGCCAGATGCCGTCCTGACAGATGGCCGTAAAGCCCAACGATTCGTAGAGCCGCCGTGCCGGCACGTTGTCGGCCCGCACCTGGAGGATGGCCCACGAGCCCCCCATTTGGGCGATCTCGCTGAGGCCGGCCAACATCAGCGCGCGGCCGATCCCCCGGCCGCGATGCGAGGCCGCCACGGCCACATTGCTGATGCGCCAGCGCGCGCCGCCCCAATCCAGGCGCTGGAGGGTCAGGTTGCCGAGGACCCGACCCTCCTCCACCCAAACGTAGCCGCCGACGAACTCGCCCAACACGCTGGCGCTCAAAACGCCGCCCAAGACCGGACTCAGCCGGCCGATCATGTGCATCTCGCGCAAGATGCCGCGGCCCTCGGCGTCCAGCTCGCCGGCAAACGCCTCGCTCACCAGCTCGGCCACCTGCCGGAGGTGCCGATGCGGCTCAAAGGGATAGATGCCAGGTTCAAGGCTCTGGCGTCGGTGCAACGCGAATACGGCCATCGTCCGGCCCCCCAGGATCGTTGCGCGGTCAAGATGTAAGAACGCGGCCCTATGATACCACGCGCGGGGGGGCTCCGGTCAAATACACCTATCCCTCCAATGCCTTCAAGAGCAGCTCGGCCTGAGCGGCCGTGATGGTGCCGTTTTCGACCATCTTCAAGATGCGCAGTTCCTCTTCGGAGAGCGGGCCGGGCCGGCCGGCCGCGGCAGAAGCACGCGGCGGCGGAGGAGGCGGGGGCGGCGGCGCGGGTCGGGCCGGCCGGGCCCCGCGCGGCCCCCGCCCCGTCCCCTCCTCGATGTGGATGCCGGCCGCGGCCAGCGACGCCATGACCTGCTGGCGGATGCGCTCGCCCAGGTTGCGCAGGTCTTCGGGCGACGCCGGGCCGCGCGTGTCGGCGGCGGCGCGGGCGGCATCGGCGCCCGCCTGCGAGATGCGCACGTCGCCGGCGCTGATCAGGTTGACGCGACAGGTCCCCTGGCCGGTCACCGCGGTGAAGGTGGGCGAGCCGTCGGCGGCCGGCGTCAACTGCAGATCGGAGCGGATGCGGCCATGCGCGCGCACCGTCAGGCGGGCATCGGAGTTCGGCTGCAAGGCCAGGGTGATGTCGCCGTCGGCATGGAGAAGGTACTCCAGGTTGCCGGCCAGGACGCCCTGCACCAGCGCGTCGCCGTGCACCTGCGGCGCGAGCAGGCCGCCGGCCACGTCGCTGGCGCGCAGGTCGCCGTGCAAAACGCGCAGGGTCACCGGCCCGGCCACGCCGTCCAGCCGGGCATCTCCGCTGATGCGCGCCGCCTCCAGGCCGCCGTTCAGGCGTTCGGCCCACAGGTCGCCGTGGACGCGGCCCAGCCGAACCGTGCCGGCCTCCGCGATGCGCACATCGCCGGCCACCGCCTCGGCCTCCAGGCGGCCGCCGGCCTCGAAGCGCAGGTCGCCGGCGCAATCGCCCGGCAGGCGCAGGTCGGCCACGTCGTCCGCGCGCAGGTCGCCTTCGACGTGCGACACGCGCGTCGCGCCTTTCAGGTTGCCCAGGCGCAGGTCGCCGCGGACGGCCTCGATGTTCACCTCGCCGACCAGCCCGCGGACGTGCAGGTCGCCGGCCGCCCGGCGCACGGTCACCGCGATGGCCGCCGGCAGCGTCACCCGCTGGACGAGCACGCCGTTCAAGGAGAGCCGATCGCCTTCGGCCGCGAGCGCCGGCACGGTCCCGGCGTCGGGCAGGCGATAGGTTACCTGGATCTCCGCGGCGTCGTCCACGCCCCAGATGCGGGCGTCGCGCGCGGCCTCCTCCACGATCACATGGTTGATCCCCGAGGCGGGGAAGACAACGAATTCGCTCACCTCGTGCCTCCTCAGTTACGCCATTCCGCCGAGATCCTGCAAGCGCCTGATCGCCTCCTCGGAGGTGATCTTGCCGGCCGCCAACAGGTCCAGGATCTCCCGCCGGGCATTGGCCAGGCGCTGTTTCTCTTCGAGCGGCGGCGCCTCGTGCACCTCGTAGCCCATGGCGCGAATCACCTCGTCGAGGCGGCTGCGCACGGTGGGATAGGAGAGCTTCAGCTCCTGGGCCACCCAGTTCAACTTGCCGTCGCAGCGGACGAACAGCTCGACGAAGGCGCGCTGTTCGGGGCTGAGCTGCTCCAGCCGGCTGAACTGATAGCGGCCCTCGAGCGTGGTATCGCACGACGGACAGCTCAGCCGGGTCACGATGAGCTTGTCGCCGCAGATCGGACAGATGCTCGGAGTCTGATACATAAGTTGCCTCGTTTGATCTGGAATCTACGCCCGTAGCGCAAGCCTCCGGCTTGCGAGCAGCATTCAATCCAGGATCACTATATCATCGAATTGATTTTTTGTCAATAGATCTCAAAGAGATTTATGTTTCGATAAATAAAATTTAAGAAAGGAGTTTTGGGGATTTTCCTCCGCGCTCCCCTCTGAGGGGAAAGCGGAGCAAAGAGGGTGACAGGGGGCACGCACCGACTGCAAAACGCAGAAGCTAACTTGCCGAGGCGCTAACCTTTGCTCATCAACTGCCCATACAACACATCCAGCGCCTCCCGATCGGTGAGACGGCCGGTCTTGATCGCTTCGTCGGCGGCCAGGATGAGCTCCAGGTTGCGCTCCAGCCGGGCGAACGTGTGACGGCCCGCCTGGGCAAGCAGCCGATTCACCGTCCAATCCTGCACGCCCAGCTCGTGCGCGATGTCCGGCGGCTTGCGGCCCTCGAGCTGGAGCGCCTTGGCCAGGATGATCAGCCGGTACTGCCGCGCGATCATCGCCAACAGCCGCAGCGGCTGCTCGCCGTCGTGATCCAGCGCATGTTGCAGCAACCGGCCGGCGGTCGTCGCGTCGTCCTGGCCCAGCGCCTCCACCAGGTCGAAGATGCTGGCCGCGCGCGTGGCCGGCACCAGCCGCCGCACGTCACCGCGCGTCACCGGCCGCGCCCCACCCGTGTACTGTGCCAGCTTGATCAGCTCCTGGTCGAGCTGGCGCAGGTCGTCGCCGATGCAATCTACCAGGTCGGCCAGCGCGTTGGCGTCGAGCTGCACCCCGCGCAGGCGGGCACGCGCCCGCACCCAATCCACCAGGTCGTTGCGCTTCGGCTGTGCGCAGAGGATGATCCGGCTGCGGCCGTCGCGCTGGAGCTCGAGCAGGCGGCGCAGGATCGGGCCGCCCGCGATGGCCTCCTCCTCCACGAAGACCAGCTCGGTGCTCGGCGGCACCTGGTCCAGATAGGCCAGGAGCTGGCGCGCCTGAGCCTTGTTGGCTTCGCCGGCCGGCTCCTCTTCGGCCGCCTCGTCGGCGGCGTTCCCCTCGGCCGGCTTCGGCCGGCGGGCGGGCGCGGCCAACCGGCGCAACAACCCCTCCACGATGACCAGCCGGCGCTCGGCCAGGAACGGCAAAGTATCGCAGGCATTGCGCAGATCGGCCACGGTGATCTGCTGGCCGTCGAGCCGCGCCGTGTTCAGGTCGGCCAGGGCCTCGTCCTCATGGAGGCCGCGACGCAGATCGGCCAACGCCTCGGCGCGCAGCAGCTCGGCCGGGCCGTGGATCAACGTGATCACGATGCCTGCTCCCTCGCGGTGAACGTGACGCGATGGACGACGACGGGCCCGTCGCTCACGCGCTCGATGGCCGCAAGGCACAGATCTTCGACCTGGCTCGACGTGGTGATGTGCTCCTGCAGCCAGCGCCCCACCGGCGCGGCCGCCAGCAGCGCCAACGTCGCCGCCAGCACCGCGCTCGGCAGGCGCTCCCACCAGAACGAACGCTTCTGGCCGCCGCCGGCCAGGAGCGCGGCCACGCCCGCCAGCACGCCCGCGGTCGCCACGTTGGTGCCGCAATTCGGGTGGACCGCCAGGGTCCGCTCGCCCGCTTGCAGCCGCGCCAGCGCCTCCTCGACGGCCTGGCGCAGGAGCGCCGTGTCCACCGCGCCGAAGACGGTGAAGCCGGTCAAGTCGCTGCGCGCGAAGAGCGACGCATCCCGCATGCGCCGGCTCAGCAGCGTGATGGTGGCATGTTCCAGGCCGTGATGTTGTCGCAATCGCCGCCACATGGTACTGATTCCTGTCATCGTTCAGTCCAATTGTTCGCGAATCATATAGATCGGCTTATCCTGCGCCTCGAAATAGGTGCGGGTGATCATCTCGGCCAGGAGGCCCATGCTGATCATCTGCACGCCCAGGATCAAGAGCAGGACCGCCAGGAGGAGCAACGGCCGCGTGCCGATGTTCTGGCCGAGCGCCAGCTTGACGAAGGTAAGGTAAAGCCCGGCCAACAGGCCGAGCCCGGCCGACGCCAGCCCCAGCCGGCCGAACACCTGGAGGGGCCGGGTGGCGTAGCCCAACATGAAGCGCACGGTGATCAGATCGAGCAGCACCCGCAGCGTCCGGCTGATGCCGTATTTGCTCTTGCCGAAGCGCCGCGGCCGATCGTTGACCGGGATCTCGGCCACGGTCACGCCCATCCAGCTCGCCAGCGCGGGGATGAAGCGGTGCAGTTCGCCGTACAGCCGGACGTTCTTGACCACCTCGCGGCGGTACGCCTTGAGCGAGCAGCCGTAATCGTGCAAGGCCACGCCGGTGAGGCCGGAGATCATCCGATTGGCGAGCATGGAGGGCAGGCGTCGGCTCAGGAACGGCTCCTTGCGCTTGACGCGCCAGCCGCTGACGATGTCGTACCCTTCGGCCATCTTCTCCAGCAGCCGGGGGATGTCGGCCGGATCGTTTTGCAGATCGGCGTCGCTGGTGACCACGATCTCGCCGCGGGCCGCGGCAAAGCCTGCGGCGAAGCCGGCCGTCTGGCCG
This sequence comes from Anaerolineae bacterium, assembly GCA_034434235.1. GTDB lineage: Bacteria > Chloroflexota > Anaerolineae > CG2-30-64-16 > CG2-30-64-16 > CAKZKT01. Next base: position 12,267 of record DAOTZV010000130.1, on the reverse strand, counting down.
AAGTTGCGGCGAAAGCGGATGATGCGCCAGCGCGGATCGCGCTCGTGCACCGCCTTCAGGCGGACGAAGCTATCGTCGCGGCTGCCGTCGTCCACCACGATGACCTCGTAGGGGCGCCCCAGCGGCTCCAGCGCGGCCGTCAGCTCCGCGTAGAGCGGCTCGACGTTGTCGGCCTCGTTGTAGAGCGGGATCACGATCGAAAGTTCGGGGGTCGTATGTTTGTCCTCGTTCATGACAGCTTTTCCCGGGGGTCGGCGGTCGTCGCGCGGAGCCGACGCACGCCGCCGGCGAAATAGACCACGCCGCCGACCAGGCCGGTGGCCACGGTGATCATGTAAACCCCCAGCGAAAGCGCCAGGGCGGCCGCGGCCGGCACGCCGGCCTGGCCGAACAGGCCCACATAGCTCAACTCGCGCACGCCCAGGCCGCCGAATGCCGGCAACAACAGCGCGACGGCCGTCAACGGCACGAAGACGAGATAGGCGACAAGCGACAGGCGCAGGCCCAACCCCCACCCGATGGCCACATTCCAGCCGATCTGGAGGAGATTGAAGGCCAGCGAAGCGATCAGGCCGCGGGCCAGGGCGCGGCGGTCGTAGGCCGCGAACGCGTCGGCCAGATCGGCCAGGTGCAACCGGCCGGCGATGCGGCCGGCCCGACCCGAGAGCCGGCCCCACGCGTCGCCCCCCGGCCGGCGCAACAGCCAGCCGGCGATCAGCCCGCCGCCGAACAACGCCGCCGTGAGGATCAGCGTCGCCGGCGAAGCGAGGCCCGGCCGCACGGCCGCGGCAATCAACCCCATCGTCAGCAGGACCATGATCCCCAGGTAGCGATCCACGATGACGCTGTTGACCACCCGTGCCGGCCGGCCGGCATCCTGCGCCAGCTCGGCGGCGCGCACCACATCGCCCCCGAAGCCGGTCGGCAGGATGATGTTGAAGAAGCCGCCCGCCAGGTACCAGGCGACCAGCTCCCGCAAGGGACGGCGCACCGCCAGCGCGTCCAACAGCACCTGCCAGCGCCGGGCGCGCACCACGACGCCCGCCAGGAACAGCAACCAGGCCGCCAGCAACCAACGGCCATCTATCTGGCGGAGCGCGGCCCACACCTCGGACCAGTGCACCTGGCGCAGGATGAGGGCCAACAAGAGCGCGCTGATCGCCACCTGGAGCAGGCCGCGCAGCCGACCGCGCTTCATCGCTGCACCAGCTTCGCCACGGTGACCCCTTCGCCCCCCTCCGACAGGTCGCCCGGCCGAAATTCGCTGACGAGGGGATGGCCGCGCAGCTCCTCGCGCACGGCCTGGCGCAGCGCGCCGGTGCCCTTGCCGTGGATGATCCGCACCCAGGGCAATCCGGCCAGGTACGCGGTATCCAGATAGCGGTCGAGCTCGACCAGCATCTCGTCCACGGTGCGGCCGCGCAGATCGAGCTCCATCCCCGGGCTGGGCGGCCGGGGCACGGAGACGCTCGCCTCGCTCAACCGGGCGGGCTGTTCCCCGCGCTGGCGCAGTTCCACCCGATGCGGCGCCAGCTTCAGGCGAAAGCCGCCGACCTTCACTTCCACCTCGCGTTCGTCCGCGGCGATGACCTCGCCGGTGGCCTGCAAAGAGGGGATCCACACCTTGTCGCCGGGGAGCAGCGGGCCGTCCACCACGATCGGCGCGGGGGTGGCCACCGAGGGGAGCGGCCGCGCCTCGGCCGCGCGGCGGGCCAGGATCTGCTCGGCTTCGGCCAGCCACGCCTCGTGCAACGTCTGGCCCAGCCGACCGGTCGGCGCGGGGCCCAGGGCCGCGAGCCGCTCGCGCATCTGGGCGATCTCGTTGCGCAACGCCTCCAGCTCGGCCTGGGCCTGGCTGCGCGCTTCGTCCAGCACCGCGCGGCGCGCCTCCTCGATCTTGCTCAGGCGATAGCGCAGGTCGGCGTTGAGCGCCTCGGCACGGCGCAGCGCGGCCCGGGCGTCGGCCTCGGCCGCCAGCGCGGCCTCGCGCGCCCGCTTGATCTCGGCGAGCATGGCTTCGGCTTCGAGCGACTGCGGCGATACCAACGCCTCGGCGCGCGCCACGATCGGCTCGGGGAGACCCAGGCGTCGGGCAATGGCGAACGCGTTCGAGCGGCCCGGCAACCCGATGCTGAGCTTGAACGTGGGGCTCAGGGTCTCGATGTCGAACTCCACGCTGGCGTTGGTCACAAACGGCGTATTGTGGGCGAAGACCTTCAGCTCCGAGTAGTGGGTCGTCGCCAGGGTCGTGATCCGTCGTTCGAGCAGCGTGCCGAGCAAGGCCTGCGCCAGCGCCGCGCCCTCCTCCGGATCGGTGCCCGCGCCCAGCTCGTCGAGCAGGACCAGCGAACGATCGTCGGCCCGGGCGAGGATCTCGACGATGTGCGTCATGTGCGACGAGAAAGTCGAGAGGCTCTGCTCGATGCTCTGCTCGTCGCCGATGTCGGCGAAGATCTGCTCGAACGCCGAGAGCTGCGAGCCCTCGTCGGCCGGGATGGCCAATCCGGCCTGGGCCATCAAGGCCAACAGTCCGGTCGTCTTCAGGGTGACGGTCTTGCCGCCCGTGTTGGGGCCGGTGATGACCAGGATGAAGTAATCGTCGTCCAGGTAGATGTCCACCGGCACGACGGTGCGCGGGTCAAGGAGGGGATGGCGCGCCTGGCGCAGGCGAATGGTGCTGCCGGGATGCCGCACCTCGGCCGCTGCGGATGGCGCAGGAGAGGCCGGCCGCTTCGGCGTCTGCCACGGCACGAGCTCCGGCTCGGCGGCGCGCAGCTCTTCGGCATAGCGCGCCTTGGCGAAGATCAGATCGAGGTCGCCGAGCGCCTCGACCGTGCGGCCGATCGGCCCGGCGTGGTCGGCGATCAGCCCGGTGAGCGCGAGCAGGATGCGACGCACCTCCTCCTCTTCGGCCAGTTGCGCCTCGCGCCAGCGGTTGTTCAGGTCCACCACGGCCAGCGGTTCGATGAAGAGGGTGGCGCCGCTGCCCGATTGGTCGTGCACCAGGCCGGGAATGCGGCCCTTGAACTCGGCGCGCAGGGGGATCACGTAGCGGCCCTGGCGCTGGGTCACGATGGCCTCTTGCAGATAGGGCGCGTTGGCCGGCGCGGCGATGATGCGCTGCAATCGCTCCATCAGCCGGCCGTGCGCCTCGCGCAGCTCCTGGCGGATGCGGGCCAGGGCCTCGCTGGCGCTATCCAACACCTCTCCCCGCTCGTCTATGCAGCGACCGATCTCTTCGATGACCGCGACCGGCACGTCAATGCGCTGCGCCACATCGGCGATGTGCGGGAAGCGGTCGGCCACCCGATGGATGGCGCTCCGCAGCGAGCGCGCGCGTTGCAGCGTGTAGCGCACGCCGAGCAGATCCACGGGCAGGAGCGGACTGCCGCGCGCCGCCTGTTCCAGGAGGGGCCGCAGGTCGTGCACGCCGCCCAGGAAGATGTCGGACTTCTCGGCCAGCAGTTGGCGCGCCTCGCGCGTCTCGGCCTGCCATTCGCGCGCCAGGCGGATGTCGTCGGTGGGCCGCAGTGCGGCCGCCCGTTCCCGGCCGACCGAAAAGGAGGTGAACCGCTTGAGTTGCTCGAGGATCTTGTCGAATTCGAGCAGGCGAATCGTCCTTTCGTGCATGATTGCAGTATAGCACAGGCCGCATGAGGCGCGAAAATCGCTGCGGACAACTTGACGCAGCGAAGCGGGGGGAGTATAGTGAGCGCATATCCGCTGGCGAGGTCACATGAACCAGATCATCGAAATCACCCTGGATGCCATCGCGCATGGCGGCGAGGCGATCGGCCGGCACGAAGGCAAGGCGATCTTCGTGCCCTATGCCATTCCCGGCGAGCGCGTGCGGGTGGCGATCGTCGAGGAGAAGGAGCGGTGGGCGCGCGGCCGGCTGCTGGAGGTGTTGCGGGCCAGCGCCGACCGCGTGACGCCTCCCTGCCCGCACTTCGGCCCGGAGCGCTGCGGCGGGTGCCAGTGGCAACACATCGCCTACGAGCGCCAGGCCGAGCTGAAGGGCGAGATCGTGGCCGACCAACTGCGCCGGCTGGGGCGGCTGGCCGCCGCGCCGGTCGCCGATGTGGTCGTCCTGGCCGACGACGAGGGGCTGTTAGACCTGGGCTACCGGAATCACGTGCAATTTGCCCTCGCCTCCACGGGCCAACCGGGCTTTCGCCGGGCCGCCAGCCACGAAGTGATCCCCATCGAACGATGCCTGTTGCTCTCGGAGCCGCTGGATGCGCTTCACGCCGCGCTCGACATCGCGTGGCCCGAGCTGACCGGGGTCACCTTGCGGGCATCGGAGCGCACCGGCCAGTCGCTCGTGCTGCTCGAGACGCGCGGGACGGAGCTGCCCGAGCTGGAGTTGGACCTGCCGGCCGCGTGCGCGGTGTTGACCCCGCGCGGGGTCGAGCCGCTGATCGGCGAGCCGTGGATCGAAGAGATCGTGGCGGGCCGGCGCTATCGGGTCTCGGCCGAGAGCTTCTTCCAGGTCAACACGGTCGGCGCGGAGGCGCTGGTCGAGATCGTGCGCGGCTATGCCGACGTGCGGCCGGGCGACACCGTGCTGGACGCCTACTGCGGCGTGGGCCTCTTCGCGCTGGCCCTGGCCGATGCCGCGGCCGCGGTGATCGGGATCGAGTCGGCGCCGTCCGCGTGCGAGGATTTCGCCCATAATGCGGCCGGCCTGGAGCACGTGGAACTGCACGAGGGCGCGGTGGATGCGGTGTTGCCGGTGCTCGTCGAGGGGGGCCAGCGCGCCGACATCGTGGTGATGGATCCCCCGCGCTCGGGCGCGGGCGAAGCGGTCATCCGCCAGATCGCGGCCCTGCGGCCGCGGGGCATCGTGTACGTGTCCTGCGATCCGGCCACCCTGGCGCGCGATAGCGTCTTCCTGAGCGCGGCCGGCTATGCCCTGGCCGAGGCCCAGCCGGTAGATCTGTTCCCGCAGACGTATCACGTGGAGACGGTGGCGCTCTGGCGCGCGCGGCCTTGAGAGTTCCTGTTGCAATCCGAAGCCACCCTCACAACGCGCCACTGTGTTTTGGCTTTTCGCGCCAACTGTGGTATACTCTTCTGTAAATTGGCTGGGACATGCGCGTCGGTATTCCAGCGGTGCCCCGGTCTAGCCAACGAAAGGAGAAAGTTAATGGCGCTCACTAAAGCACAGAAGGATGCCATCATTCAGGAATACCACGTTCACGACAACGACACGGGATCGCCTGAGGTGCAGGTGGCGATCCTCACGAACCGGATCAACGCCCTCATCGAACACTTGAAGCAGTACAAAAACGATCACCACTCCCGTCGTGGCCTGCTGAAGCTGGTCGGCCAGCGTCGCCGTCACCTGGCCTATCTGAGCCGCAAGGATCCGCAACGCTATCAGGAGTTGATCTCGCGGCTCGGCCTGCGCAAGTAGCCGAGCCACGCCGATCCCAGGCGTTGTGGCATGATTTGACGAGCGGCAGCCCATCAGGCGGCGCCGCTTGTCGCTGCAATCCAAAGCGGCGTCGTGCCGCCGCAATCCAAAGCGGTGCCGTGCCGCTGCAATCCAAGAGGTTGTGCGACGAGTAGATGTGCCGATGGTGCATCTACTCGTTTGATATTGGGCGCTGGCGACCCGCGGGCGGGTGCGCCGGCGATGCGCGGAACGTGATCCTGAGGCGCAGGAATTGGGGAATGGGGCCAAGCTCCCGGTTTGGCCCCATTCCCCAGCTCCTGACCTCTGGATGTTCCGCCGGCACGCTGTAATGAGGCGTGAACATTCTAATCTGCACGAAGCAGAAGAGAGTACAGGAGATTCATATGCAAAAGTACGTATATACAACTCGGGTTGCCGGCAATACGATCACCATCGAGACCGGCACGTTGGCCCGGCTCGCCGGCGGCGCCGTTACGGTGCGCTCCGGCGATTCGGTCGTCCTGGCCACCGCGTGCGGCGCCAAGCCGCGGGAAGGGGTGGACTTTTTCCCCTTGAGCGTGGATTACGAGGAGCGCCTCTATGCGGCCGGCCGCATCCCCGGCAGCTTCCAGCGCCGCGAGGGGCGCCAGTCCGAGCAGGCCATCCTGATCTCGCGGCTGGTGGACCGACCGTTGCGGCCGCTCTTCCCCAAGGGCATGATGAACGAGGTGCAGGTCATCGTGACCGCGCTGGCGCGCGACCCCGAGGTCCATCTCGACATCCTGAGCATCATTGCGGCCAGCGCGGCCGTCACCATCTCCGATATCCCCTGGGAAGGGCCGATCGGCGCGGTGCGCGTCGGCTATGTGGACGGCGAGCTGGTGGTCAATCCCACCGTCTCGCAGATGGCGGCCAGCACCCTCGACCTGCGCATGGCCGGCACCGCCGACGCCATCCTGATGGTCGAAGCCGGCGCCGATGAGGTGCCCGAAGACCTGATGCTCGAGGCGCTCAAGCTGGGCCACGAAGCCATGCAGCCGCTCATCGAGCTGCAAAACCAGATGCGCGCCGAGATCGGCAAGCCCAAGTTTGCCTATACGCCCGTCTTGCCCGACCCCACCGTCGAGGAGGCCGCACGCGCATGGCTGGGCGACCGGCTGCGAGAGGCCATCGCGCAGAATCCGGGCAAAGAAGCCCAAACCGCGGCCCTCACCGCGCTGAAGGGCGAGCTCGTCGCCGCGCTGGGCGAAACGTATGAGCCGAAGGCGCTGGAGCAGGCGTTCGAGAGCATCGAGAAGGCGGTCGTGCGCGAGCGCATCCTCACCGAGAAGATCCGGCCCGACGGCCGCGGCTATCGGGACATCCGGCCGATCAGCGTCGAGGTGGGGGTGTTGCCGCGCGTGCACGGCAGCGGCCTCTTCACGCGCGGGGAAACCCAGGTGTTGACGGTGATGACGTTGGGCACCCCGGCCGACGCCCAGACGCTCGACACGCTCGACCCGGAAGAATCCAAGCGCTACATGCACCACTACAACTTCCCGCCCTTCTCCACCGGCGAAGTGGCGCCCTCGCGCGGGCCCCGGCGCCGCGAGATCGGCCACGGCGCGCTGGCCGAACGCGCACTCGAACCGATGATCCCGGCCCAGGAGACGTTCCCCTATACCCTGCGCCTGGTCTCAGAGGTCCTTTCGTCCAACGGCTCCACCTCGATGGCCTCGGTGTGCGGCAGCACCCTGGCGCTGATGGACGCCGGCGTGCCGATCAAGGCGCCGGTCGCCGGCATCGCCATGGGGCTGGTCACCGACGGCGACGTGAGCGGCCCGAACGCGCGCTACGCGATCCTCAGCGACATCCAGGGCCTCGAAGATCACCTGGGCGACATGGACTTCAAGGTGGCCGGCACCGCGCGCGGCATCACCGCGCTGCAGATGGACATCAAGATCCACGGCCTCAGCTATCAGATCATGGAAGAGGCGCTGGCACAAGCCCGCGAAGGCCGCCTCTTCATCCTGGACAAGATGCTGGCCGTGTTGCCCGAGCCGCGCAAGCAGCTCTCCATCTACGCGCCGCGCATCCTGACCACCCATATTGACCCGGAGAAGATCGGCAAGGTGATCGGCCCGGGCGGCAAGGTCATCCGCGCGTTGCAGGAGCAGTACAAGGTCAAGATAGACATCGAAGATGACGGCTCGGTGTACATCGCCGGCGCGGAGGGGATCGGCGCGGAGCAGGCGCTGGCCGAGATCGAGAAGATGACCGAGGAGATCAAGGTCGGCCGCATCTACACCGGCAAGGTCGTGCGGATCGAGCCGTACGGCGCGTTCGTGGAGATCGCGCCCGGCCAGGACGGCATGGTGCACATCTCGCAACTGGCCGACTATCGCGTGCCGCGCGTCGAGGATGTGGTGCAGCTCGACGATGAGATCACGGTCATGGTCACCGACATTGATCCGTCGGGCAAGATCCGGCTGAGCCGCCAGGCCGTGCTGGAAGGGTGGACGCCCGAAGAGGCCCGCAATCGCGACCGGCAGGCGTCGTCCGGAGGCAAGCCATCTTCCGGCAGCGGCGGCCGCGGGGGCGAACGCTCTGAGCGCGGAGAACGCGAGCGCGGCCGCGGCGGATCGGAACGGCGTCGCTAAACCGAGGATGGACGACTTGCTCTCTCAGGCTCCGGCTCCGACCAGTTCGCCATCGGGAGTGGGGACCCGGCAGCGCATCGTGGCCGGACTGAAGGCCGCGCTTCACGACCTGGTGACCACGATCCTGCCGGCCGTGGTCATCGCGCTGCTGATCCACGCCTTTCTGGCGCAGGCCACCCGCGTCTACGGCCAGAGCATGGAGCCGAACCTCCATTCCGACGAGCGGCTGGTGGTCGAGAAGCTCAGCTATCGCTTTCACGGCCCGCGGCGGGGCGATATCGTGGTGTTGCACGATCCCGCGGGCGGACCGGAACTGCTCATCAAGCGCGTCATCGGCCTGCCCGGCGAGCGGGTCACGATCGCCGATGGTCGGGTGTACATCGACGGCGTGGCGCTGGACGAGCCATACGTGGCGCAAACCACCCAGGGCAACGGCCGCGCCTGGATCGTGCCGCCGCTGGCCGTCTTCGTCATGGGCGACAATCGCAACGCCAGCCGGGATTCGCGGGTCTTCGGGCCGGTGCCGCTGGATCAGATCGTCGGCCGCGCGGTCTTTCGCTACTGGCCGCTCGCCGAAATCGGCCTGGTCCACTGAAGAGATGCCATGACATAATCGTGGACGAAAAGCCGCTGTGACCGCTGCGTCGCGGCGGCTTTTTGTTGAGACATCGCGCACAAGACCGACCATGAACACACGCTGGAGCTCCTTCGTCAAACAGCTTTTCGTCGTCATCGGCCTGGTGATCTTCGTCTGGTTGTTGCTGAGCATTCGCATCCTTTGGACGCCGCTGATCCTGGTCTTCATCCTGGCCTTTTTGACCTCCTATCCGGTCAATGCCATCCTGCGGCGCACCGGTTGGCCGCGCACTCTGGTCGTCATCATCACCTATCTGCTCCTGCTCTTGTTCGTGGCCCTGGCGGCCATCAACCTCGTCCCGCGGCTGATGGCCCTGGGCACCGGCCTGGTCCACACCGTGCGCCGCGTCCTGTACGAGCTATCGCGCGTCACGCCGGCGCCCATCGAGATCACCCCGACGCTGGTACTGGACCTGCGCGAGTTCTATGCGCCGATCCAGCAGTCCATCCTGCGCGTCCTCAATCCCGACCCGGTGACCCTGGAAAGCGTGCAGAACTTCCTGTTCCCGTTCGCCAGCGGCGCGGCCGCGGTCGTCATCAGCGCGGTGAGCGGACTGCTCGGCGCTTTGTTCGTGATCGTGTCCAGTTTCTATCTCGTCAAAGATTGGCCGCACATCGGCCGCTTCCTGTTGAGCCGCCTGCCGGCGCCGTACCGCCCCGAGCTGCTACAGCTCTGGCGCGAGATCGCGGCAGTGTGGGACGGCTTCGTGCGCGGCCAACTGCTCGCCGGGATGATCATGGGCATCATGGTGGGATTTGTGCTGTCGGTGTTGGGGGTGCGCAATGCCATGGCGCTCGGCCTGCTGGCCGCGGTGGCCGAGTTCCTGCCGGCCATCGGCCCGACCATTTCGGCAGTTACAGGCACACTGATCGCTCTCACCTTCGGCTCCGCGTGGCTGCCGATCAGCAACCTGGGCTTCGCGTTGCTGGTCCTGGCGTTCTATCTCATCCTGGGCCAGGTGCAAAACCTCTATGTCGTGCCCCGCATCGTCGGCCGGCGCATGGATCTGCATCCGCTGGTCATCCTCTTCGGCGTCCTGGTCGGCGCCGAACTGTTGGGCATCCTGGGGATGCTGCTGGCGGCGCCTACGATCGCTTCGGCGCGCGTGCTCGTCGGCTACGTTTTCAACAAGATCCTGGATCAGGAGCCGTTCCCGCCTGCCCGCAGGCCGGCCGATCCGCATGTCCGCTGGCGCGCGCTGATCAGCGGCCGGCCGGTCCGGGCGGTGCTGTTCGACCTGGACGGCACCCTGATCGAGACCGATGACGAGGTGGTGGAAGCCCTGGCGCGACGGCTGCGTTTTCTGGAGAAGCTCTTGCCCGTGACCACCCGCCACCGGATCGCGCGCCGGATCCTGATGGCGGCCGAGCCGTTCGTCAACGGACTGGTCACGTTGTGCGATCGTCTCAAGCTCGATGATCTGCTCTTTCGCCTCAACGCCACCCTGAACCGCTGGCGCGGCATCCGGCCCCAGGAGCGCTTCGTCGCGGTGGCGGGCGCGGTCGAGGCGGTGACGGCCCTGGCGACCCGCTATCCCATCGGGATCGTCACCAGCCGCAGCCGGCCGGAGAGCGTGGCCTTCCTGGCCCAATACGATCTGGCCGATCGCATCGCCGTGCTCGTCACGCGCGATGATTCCGGCCGGCTGAAGCCGCACCCGCAGCCGATCTTGCAGGCCGCGCAGAAGCTGGGCGTGTCGGCCGAACAGTGCGTGATGGTCGGCGACACGAGCGTGGATGTGCGCGCGGCCAGGGCCGCGGGCGCGCTGGCCATCGGGGTGCTCTGCGGGTTCGGCGATGAACACGACCTGAAGGACGCCGACCTGGTCCTCAAGAGCACGGCGCAGGTGGCCGAGTGGTTGTGAAGGGACAACAGAGGGAAAACAAGAGATGAGACGCGTTCATGTGTTGCTGTACATGGTGATGCTCCTGAGCGCCGGCCTGCTCCTGGCGGCCTGCGGCGGTCGGTCTGCGGTGTCAACGAATGAGGTCGCGCGGATGGCAACGAATGAGGTCGCGCGGATGGCAACGAATGAGGTCGCGCGGATGGCAACGAATGAGGTCGCGCGGATGGCAACGAATGAGGTCGCGCGGATGGCAACGAATGAAGTCGCGCGGATGGCAACGGATACTCCTGCGCCGATGCCAACGAATACGCCGGCACCAACGGATACACCGATGCCGACGAATACGCCGACCGCGACGGCCACGCCGACGGCTACCGATACGCCCACGGCCACGCCGACGCCATCGCCCACGGCCACGCCTGTTCACCCGCTATCGGTGGAGTACATGCGGCGTCAATCCTACCCCGGCAGCGAACTGGTGATCGAAGAGACCTTGCCGCCCGGGCCGAACTATCAGCGTTATATCGCGTCGTACAGGTCGGAGGGGCTGAAGATCTACGGCCTGTTGACCGTGCCGATGGGCGAGAAGCCCGCGACCGGCTGGCCGGTGATCGTCTTCAATCACGGCTACATCCCGGCCGATCAGTACCGCACCACCGAACGCTACGTCGCGTACCAGGACGCGTTCGCGCGCAGCGGCTACATCACCTTCAAGTCCGATTACCGCGGGCATGGCCGTTCGGAGGGAACTGCGACCGGCGGATACGGCTCGCCGGCCTATACCATAGATGTGCTCAATGCCATGGCTTCGCTCAAGCGGCGCAACGACGTGGACCCGAACCGGATCGGCATGTGGGGGCACTCGATGGGCGGAAGCATCACCCTGCGCGCCATGGTCACCGTGCCCGACATCCGCGCCGGGGTGATCTGGGCGGGGGTGGTCGCCTCGTATCCCGACCTGTTCGAGCGATGGCGCCGGCAGCCGACCGCGCCGGGCGGCATGCCCGCGACGGCGCGCGGCTGGCGCAACGACCTGATCGCCCAGTACGGCACGCCCGAGGAGAACCCGGAGTTCTACGCGTCCATCTCGCCCAATTCCTACCTGAAGGAGATCTCGGGGCCGCTGCAACTGCATCACGGCACCGCCGACACCTCGGTGCCTATCGAGTTCTCCGACACGCTCTACAAACAGATGCAGGAAGCCGGCAAGACGGTCGAGTACTACAAGTACCCCGGCGACGATCACAACATCGCCGCCAACCTGGCGGTGGCGCTCCAGCGCTCGGTAGCCTTCTTCGACAAGTACGTGAAGAACGCGCCGGCCGCCGCGCCGACGTCGCGCTGACGCCGTTTGTGTTTTTATGTAAATAAAAGTCGGCCGCAGAGCGGCCGCCAGACCGATCAAAGCCCAAGAGGCCGCCCGGCTCCATCACGAGACATAAAGCCTCCGCCGGAGGCTGAAGCCGTCCGGCTACGAGGTGGAAGCCCCCTCAAGGGGCTACATCCCAGGGCGGTTTACCGCCCTTCCACCTGGTAGCCCGCCGCTTGAGCGACGGGCGGACATCTGCGACGACGAGCCTTGCCTTGGCCGCTGGGCGTTCGCCCCGGCCCCATCCGCCGGAGGCTGAAGCTATTGCCGGAATAATTCGTTAATCTGCAAAACGGGGCTGGATCGACGCCATGGTCGTGCGGCCGTCGGCGATGAGACACCTGGCCCATGAGCCGCAACCGGGCTCACTGCGCC